>JBJSYX010000237.1:0-2020 GCA_046090005.1 Methylomonas sp.
AGCGCTGGCAACCTATCAAACCATTTTGACTAAGCCTCGTTTTGACGAGAGTGATTTTCAGCGCGAAAAAAGTCGTACTTTGGCTGGATTGAAGCATCGAGAAGAATCGCCGGCAGCTTTGGCGAGTATCGCTTTTTATAAGGCTTTGTATCACGATCATCCTTATGGGCATCCTGAAGAGGGGATTATTCAAACTGTTGCGGGCTTTGAAGTCTCTGATTTGAAAGCGTTTTATCAGAAATATTATGTGGCTGCTAATGCGATTGTGGTGATAGTTGGTGATGTTAGTAAAGCTAATGCCGAGCAAATCGCTAATAGTTTACTGGCTGGGTTGGCTGTTGGGCAGAAACCGCAAGAAATTCCATCGGTAACGATGCCGACTCAATCGAGTTTTGAGCATATCGATTTTCCATCGACACAAACCCACGTCTTGGCTGGTATGCCCGGTACTTATCGTAAAGATCCTGATTATTTTGCCTTGTACGTTGGCAACCATATTTTGGGTGGCGGTAGTTTGGTGTCTAAGTTGTTTGATGAGGTACGAGAAAAACGAGGTTTGGCTTATAGCGCGTCTAGTCAATTTACACCATTATTTAGGCAAGGGCCATTTACGATTGGTTTGCAGACTCGAAATGATCAGACCAATAAAGCGGTTGAAGTCATGAATGCGACGGTAAAAGATTTTGTTGAAAAAGGGCCTGCCGAGAAAGAATTAATCGCTGCTAAGCAAAATATAACCGGTGGTTTTGCGATGCGGGTTGATACCAATAGCAAATTAACCGATTACATCACTATGATTGGCTTTTATCAGCAGCCATTGGATTATTTGGATGTATTTCAGAGCAAAATAGATGCAGTGACTGTTGAAGCTGTTAAGGAGGCGTTTAAGCGTCGTATTCGCCCTGAATGGTTGCAAACCGTCACTGTGGGTGGAAAGTAAGGTGTCAAATAAATTACGCATCATTGGCGGTGAGTGGCGCAGTCGGCAAATTGGTTTTGATGATGCGCCTGGGTTGAGGCCAACGCCTGGGCGAGTAAGGGAGACTTTGTTTAACTGGTTGCAGGCTGAGGTCGCTAATAGTCGTTGTTTGGACTTATATGCTGGGAGTGGTGCTTTGGGGTTCGAGGCTGCTTCCAGAGGCGCTAACAGTATTGTTCAAGTGGAGAATAATGCTAAGACTTGTCAGAAGCTTAGGGAAAATTGCCGATTACTGGGGGCCAACCAGATTCAGGTTGTTCAGCAGGATGTTAATCAATATTTGATGCTTGGTGGCGACCAGTTTGATTTGGTGTTTCTTGATCCACCGTTTGGTTTGAATATGATTCAAGAGACAAGTCGGCTGTTAAATCAAGCTGGTTGGTTGGCCAGTTTTGCAAAAATTTATATTGAAGCTGAACGAGGTTTGGTGCTTAGTGATATGCCATCAACATGGAATGTGTTGAAACAAAAAACGGCTGGGGATGTGGCTTATTATTTGTTTCAGAAAACAGATGCGAATTGAATTCTAGTTTGAGGGTTAATTGGGATTATTTTTTCAACTATTTGATAATTAATGGTTATTGTTGTTTGTTGTGTAATTGGTAAAAATTGTCGCTTAACTGCAATGGTGGTTTTTGCAGAATTTATAAAGAATTTTTGGTGGTGAAAAACACTAAAAAATGTGGCGGGTTCGAAGTCTAAATTCAGTGTTGATGCGGCCTTAGGAAAAGATTGAATAATTTGTCTTGACAAGGTTTTTCGAACTGGTAGACTGCGATCCGCTTCCAGGGAAGGTGGTATCAAAGTTCAATAGTGAATTTTGATGTAACTAGGGAAAAAATAAATGAGCTCCCATACTTCGGTTGGGAATTTAGATAATCTTTTAGGAGGTAGAAATGGCTGCTACAACTGAATCAGTTAAAGCTGATGCTGCGGAAGCACCGCTTTTAAACCAAAGAAACCTATGGGCTGGCATGATGCTCTATTTGGTATTCTATTCATTCATTCGTTGGTACGAAGGTGTTTACGGCTGGTCAGCAG
>JBJSYX010000238.1:0-2453 GCA_046090005.1 Methylomonas sp.
CAAAATCCAAAAAATGTTGGACAATTGACAACGTTCTTTTTCATGTTTATTTTTTGAAACCACTATCAAGGGGAAAACCATGATGAAAGCTGTTAAATTATCTGCACTTGTTGCTGTTGCTGCGTTGGCTACTGGTTGCGCTAGCAACTCTGACATCCAAAACTTGCAAGGTCAAATTGATTCATTGAAACCACAAGTTTCTGCTGCATCTGCTGACGCTGCATCTGCAAAAGCTGCTGCTGCTGAAGCTGCTGCTAACCGTGCTGCTCAATACGCGCAAGACACAAACAGCAAATTGGACCGTATGTTCAAAAAATCACAACACAAATAAGCAATTATTTGGTTTGATTTAAAAAGCTCGTGACCGAAAAGTCACGGGCTTTTTTATTGTCTAAAAGAAAATTATTGCGCAGGTTGAGCGGTCGAGGTTGTAACCGCTGGCGGTGTTACAGCGGGACGCTTGTAAATTGCGATTGGTGTTCCAGTCACTTTCTCAACGGCTTGACGCAACAAAGAACCTTTGATTACTGGCATTTTGCCGCCGTTAGCTTCTTCGATTAGTGCAAGAGCTGAATGCAAGCGTTGTTCATAGGTTTGTGGCGTTTCTTCCATTTCGGGATAAGCTTCCAAATACAGGGTGTCGTGATACCAGCCTACTTTAATCGGTTGATTAACGATATTCACTTCTGTGCCAACTTTAATTGTTGGGAAAAACTGTTCAATATCAGTAGGATACATGCGAATACAGCCATGACTAACCCGCATCCCAACGCCGTTAGTTTTGTTGGTGCTATGAATCAGGTAGCCTGGTATGCCTAGTTTGAAAGCAAACAAGCCTAGTGGATTATCCGGGCCGGGTGGATAGTAAGGGTCAAGCACGTCACCATCTGCCAAATGTTCAGCAATAATTGATGGTGGTGGCGTCCAAGATGGATTGGCGGTTTTATCCAGAATCCGTGTTTTGCCCATTGGAGTTTTCCAGTCAACACGGCCAATACCAATCGCGTAAGTCACTACTTTGGTTGCATCTGCAAAGTGATATAGGCGCATTTCTGGCAAGTTAATCACAATGCCTTGGCGTGGTGCATTGGGTAGTATGAAGCTATTGGAAATCCGAACCGGTGTGCCCGCATGAGGTAGCCATCTATCAACAGTTGGATTAGCTAAGACGATTTCATCTTGGCCTAAGCGATGCTCTACCGCTATGTCGATTAAAGTATCTTCTTCTTTTGCAGTAACGTATTTTGCATTTTCAGGCGCGCTACCAATGATGCTATCGCCAATGCGGTCGGGTAATGGCAGTGTTAAGGCTGACGCTGTGGAGCTGGCCAACAGCAACAGGCTGGGTATTAACTTAAGTTTCATTAGGCGTTGCCCTCGGCATTAAATAACTCAATCAGGCGCGGGATAAATAGAGCAAGCTCCGCACTCATAATGGAAAAATCAGCATCGAATTGCTCAACATCATCAAATGCTTCAATCTCAGCCGCTTGTTCTTGGATTAAATCCAAAAACTTTAAGCGTTTAACAGACAAGTTTTCATCTAAGACAAATGACAATCGGTCGGCCCAACTCATCGCTAATTTGATCGCTTGTTTGCCAGTATCTAAGTGATTTTTGATTTCTGGCAACGCTAAGTCATGACGTTTGCAGCGAATAATGCCGCCTTCTTCTTCCGGTGAACGCAGCTCACATTCGTCTTCAATCAAAATGTCTTTAGGTGATGTGTTGGTCAGCAACCATTCTGTCATTACTGTAGCCGGTTTGGTGCCTGCGCCAATCGGCACCACAGGCAAAGAGCCTAAGCATTTACGCAACCAGCTTAATAAGTCTTCGGCTTTTTTGGGTGATGCGGCATCGACGACAATCCATCCACCTTGGCTATCGATATAAGCGTAGGTTTTGCGCGAAAAAGAAAATGCGCGTGGTAACAATTCAAAAATTAACTCGTCTTTGATGCGTGAGCGTTCTTTGCCTGGCAGTTTACGAGCTTCGCGTTCCTCAATTTCGCTGATTCTTTCTTGCAGCAGGTCATTGATAACTGAGGCGGGTACCACTTTTTCTTCTTTTTTGGCGCAGACCATAAAAAAGCCATTATTAGCATGCACTAGAGCGTCGGACGCTTTGCCTAGTGGCGAAGTCCATCCGAAACTAAATTCATCGTGACTGCCGCAAGACTTGAACGGGTGTTGTTGTAATTTTTCTTCTAAAGCCTCGGCAGCTAAAGTAAAAGGCTCGGTAAACCGATAGACGGCAAGATTTTTAAACCACATGAAAGGACTCTTTTTTAGAAAACTTAAATTGGTCAGTGTCCGCCGTGTGAAGGAGTGCCCGGCCCGTTAGTGGATTCTTCGACCGTGGTACCGCTGGGGCAACAACCACCAGAACGACCCTCGACTGAGGGCATCAATGTACGGCACAAACTCCCACAGTCTCCGTTGCCAACGACCTTG
>JBJSYX010000239.1:0-3516 GCA_046090005.1 Methylomonas sp.
CCGAGCAAATCCATAGCGTTGGCGAAACCACCGGTGAGTTACCCAAAGCCGGTGAACAACGCCCAGCGGTAACCATTGCTATCGCAAAACGTAAAGGCAGCAATGCGGTGAGCGTTGCTGAACAAGTGATTGCCATGACCGAGCAATTGAAAGGCAATCTGGTCCCTGCCGATATACTGGTTACCATTACCCGAAACTACGGCGAAACTGCTGACCATAAAGTTAACGAATTGGTGATGCATTTATCGATTGCGATTTTGACCATCATCGTTTTGCTGGCGTTAACTTTAGGCTTTAAAGAATCGCTGATTGTGTCGCTGGCAGTGCCGATGACTTTTGCCATTACCTTGTTATGCGATTTGATTTTTGGCTACACCATCAATCGGGTTACCTTGTTTGCTTTGATTTTGTCGCTGGGCTTGCTGGTCGATGATCCGATTGTCGATGTCGAGAACATTCACCGCCACTACAAAATGCGTCAACAACCGCCTTTGCAGGCTTTGTTAACTGCGGTGGATGAAATTAGACCACCGACGATTTTGGCGACTTTTGCGGTGATTATGTCGTTTATCCCGATGTTTTTTATCACCGGCATGATGGGGCCTTACATGGCGCCGATGGCATTTAATGTGCCAATTGCGATGTTGTTGTCGTTGGTGATTGCCTTTAGCGTCACACCTTGGGCCAGTTACCGTTTGCTAAAAGGCGATTACGGTAAAGACCACGGCCCTGAGTTTGATTTAAAACAAAGTCGCGGCTTTAAAGTTTATCAAGCGATACTCGCGCCATTATTAGCCAGCAAACGCAAAGCGACGATTTTTCTATTGGCGGTGTTATTAGCGTTTGTCGCTTCGGCGATGATGGCAGTCACTCGAGTGGTACCGTTGAAATTATTGCCGTTCGATAACAAAAACGAGTTGCAGCTGGTGATTGATATGCCTAAAGGCAGTTCTTTGGAAGCCACCGATGAAGTTGCCAATGCTTTGGGGCGTTATTTGGCCACGGTGAATGAAGTCAGCAGTTTCCAAAGCTATGTCGGCTTGGCTTCGCCGATGGATTTTAACGGCATGGTGCGCCACTATTATTTACGCCAAGGTGGGCATTTGGGCGATATTCGCATCGTTTTGGTTGATAAAACCCGCCGCGAGCATCAGTCACACGATATTGCCTTGCGAATTCGTCCCGAAATTGATCGTATCGAACAGCAATACGGCGCCAATATCAAAATTGTTGAAATGCCGCCGGGGCCGCCGGTGCTGTCAACCTTGGTTGCCGAAGTTTACGGGCCGCCAGAAGCTAGTTATGACAACCTAATTCAAGTCGCCAATCGAGTCAAAGCCGATATGAGTCAGACCGAAGGCGTAGTCGATGTGGATGATTTAGTCGATGCCGAACAAAGCCAATTGCACTTTTTAATCGACCACGATAAAGCCGCTTTGTTGGGAATTAACAGCACCGAAGTCGCTAACAGTTTGCGCTTGGCGATTGCCGGTGATGATGTCGGTTTATTGCATATTGACACCGAGCGCCAGCCGTTAGCAATTCATCTGCAATTAGCCCGCCCCGCCCGTTCATCAGAAGCGGATTTGTTGGCGCTATCGGTAAAAACCGCGCAAGGTCAATCGGTGCATCTCAGCGAAATCGGTCACTTTAGCCACGACCAGCTTCAAAAAACCATTTACCATAAAAACCTGCAACGAGTGGCTTATGTAACCGGCGAAATGGCGGGGCGCAGTCCGGTGGAAGCGATTCTGGATTTGTTTGACAGCTTTAAACAACGGCCATTACCGGCTGGCTATCAAGCAGAAATGGCTGGCGAAGGCGAATGGAAAATTACCGTCGATGTGTTCCGCGATTTGGGCTTGGCGTTTGCGGCAGCGATGGTGATGATTTATATCTTGCTGGTCGGCCAAACCGGTTCTTTATCGGTGCCGCTGATTATGATGATCGCGATTCCGTTGACTGTGATCGGCATCATGCCGGGGTTTTGGTTGATTAACCTGTTCACTTCGCCTATCAATGGTTTTGAAACCCCGATTTATTTCACCGCTACTGCGATGATAGGCATGATTGCTTTAGCGGGGATTGTGGTGCGTAACTCGATTATTTTGATTGATTTTATTAACAACATTTACCGAGCAAATCCTGACATCAGCTTGGCTGAGGCGATTATCGAAGCCGGTGCGACTCGATTGAACCCGATTTTTTTAACCGCTGCTTCTGCGGTATTGGGTTCGATGATGATTGTGTTAGACCCGATTTTTTCGGGATTGGCATGGAGCTTTATCTTTGGCATTATCGCCTCGACGCTGTTTTCGCTGGTGGTGATTCCGGTGGTGTATTTCTTGCTGAATCGGAATATGTCAAAAACGATTGATGTTATTAGCTAAAAATGAAGTACACCGTTGGTAAGATTTGGTTGATTCAATTTGTATACTTTCATAATATACAGACATGATTGATTTATCGACAATAACGGGTTTTGACTGGGACGAAGGTAACAGTCGTAAAAACAGCAAACATGGGGTATCAACAGCCGAATCGGAGCAGGTGTTTTTTAATTCGCCTTTACTCTTGCTGGCAGATGTTAAACATAGCCAACAGGAACCGCGATTTCATGCATTAGGCAAAACCCATCAACATCGGCTGTTACACATAACCTTTACTCTACGTCACCAAAATCAGTATATCCGCGTTATCTCAGCCAGAGATATGCATAGAAAAGAGCGTAATATTTATGAGCAAACAGCTTAAATCAATCCCTGAATTTACAAGTGAAGCAGAAGAGCGAGAATTTTGGGAATCGCATGACTCTTCTGATTATCTGAATTGGAACTCCGCTCAATCAGTCGTTCTACCCAATCTCAAACCCACTACAAAAACCATTTCTTTGCGCTTGCCACAGCATTTGCTTGACACCATCAAAGCTGCCGCGAATGCTCGTGACGTTCCTTATCATTAATTAAAATTTGGTTACAGGAAAAAGCGCAAAGTTAGCGAAACTTTTAAATATCACCCCATTTTTGGAAGCTTTATCAATGAAAAAATTAATTAATACTGTAATTTGCCTTAGCGCTTTTACTTTACTGCCTGCGATTGCTTTTGCTGGCAATGACGACCACACCTCTTCAATCCCGCGCCAATTATTATTGAAAAAACGCGTAACGCTAACCTCGAACAGCGTTGATTCAAAAGTGATTCGTGTGCAATTTCCAAAAGGTTATAAGACCCCAGCCCATACCCACGAAGGCCCCGGCCCTCGTTATGTGGTGAAAGGTAAATTGCGGGTTGAAGATAATGGCGAAAGTAATGTGTTTAGTGCCGGTGAGATTTTCTGGGAAACCGGTGGACTGATGACGGTTGAAAATATCGGTGACGATCAGGCGGAAATTATTATTTTTGAGATGGTGGCGGCGAAGTAAGTTAGCCGAAATTATACGGCGTACTTGCTAAGCCTCTAATCTGATTTTGCCAGTAGCGTACTGATGAACCAGCATCGAGACTTTTTCCTGCATT
>JBJSYX010000240.1:0-3113 GCA_046090005.1 Methylomonas sp.
GTCGAGAAGGATTAAATGCCGTTTTTGGATTTGCTGTGGTCATGGCGGTTAGCGTTTGTCGCGTTTACGAAATGGGCCTTCGGGTTTGGCTTGGCTATCCGGGCTGGCTGCCACAGCGACGCCATCTTTTTGCGCCACATCGACTTTGCCGCCATCGCGTAATCGATCGACACCTTCAATCACGACGCTTTCATTGGCCGCCAAATTGCTCAAAATCGCCACTTTTTCGCCTTCAGTTCCGCCAATGGTCACACGGCGTTGCTGAACGGTTTGATCAGGATTAACAACATACACAAACGGCCCTTGGCTGTCGTGTTGAATCGCGGCGCTAGAGATTAAAGTGACGTTGTGCAAAGTGTCTAAATGCATCCGAATATTGACGAATTGATTAGCAAACAAGCGGTTGTCACTGTTATCGAACTGGGCTTTGAGTTTTAAAGTGCCGGTGCTGGGGTCAATTTGATTGTCCAGCGCCAACAATTTACCGCTGGCTAATTGGGTTTTGCCAGCACGATCGAAGGCAACCACATTGACGGTTTGATTACTACGAAAGCGTTGCACGACCGATTGAATCTTGTCTTCCGGCAAGCTGAAAACCACGTTAATTGGCTGTAATTGAGTAATCACCACTAAACCGTTGGCATCGTTAGCGTGAACAATATTGCCTTGGTCGATTTGTCTTAAACCAACCCGACCCGAAATCGGCGCGGTTAAATGGGCATAACTGAGCTGCAACTTGGCGTTGTTGACCAAGGCTTTATCCATCTCAACATTGCCTTGGTATTGTTTGACTTGGGTTTGCTGAGTCGCCGTTTGTTGAGCGGCAATCGAATCTTGTTCTAATAAAGTTTGGTAGCGGGAGTGATCAATTTCAGCGTTTTTTAACAAGGCTTCATCGCGTAACAACTGGCCTTGGGCTTGTTGCAATTGCACTTGAAACGGACGCGGATCAATTTCGGCTAATAAATCGCCTTCTTTCACCAACTGTCCTTCAGTAAACGCCACTTTAACCAGTTCGCCATCGACTCGTGGTTTAACGGCAACGGTGCGCAACGCGGTGACGGTGCCCAAGCCATTGAGATAAATCGGGAAATCGCCTTGGCTGCTGGTTTCGACCGAAACAATGCTGGGTCCATCCTCATCACGAAAACGACGGCCACCGCGTTCACCGCCTCGACCTGCTTCCCGAGATGCCGGTTTATCGGTATCTGAGTTGCCCGCTTTTTGCAGATAAAAATAGCCGCCTGTTGCGACTACCAGTAAAAATACAATTAAATCCAAACGCACAGCAAGTTTGATGAATTGACGAAATTTTGATTTTGGGACTTGGTTAAATGAACTCATAACGAATCGATTAAGAAGGAATCTGGTGTTTTAGGGCTTGAATACCCGCCAAGGAAAATTGCACAACGTGTTCGGCAAAAGCCTCGGTATTGCTCAAATCGCTGGGATGGCTGCGAAATGGCCGAGCTTTTTGCATTTGTTTTAGGCGTAACAACTGAAAACATTGGCCCATGATGCTGGCGTGGCAGTACTGAATCTGTTGTTCGCTGGCCTGCTCGCCAAGGCAGTCTTTTAATAAACGGAACATTTGCAGGCGCTGAGGGTTAATTTCTTTTTCGAGAATATCGGCCAATAAGCGGGTCGGTTGAGCCATTTCTTTGTGAATAATCGCGAACGAATACGAATTAGGATCAGCAACTCGATGAATCAAGGCGGTAATCCGTGCAGCTAAACGTTGCTCATTGTTGGCATCAAGCCCAACCCCAGCATCCGGTGGGTAAAGTGCCAGTTCGCGATTAAACGCAAACCGCCAAGCTTCGAGGTACAAAGTTTCCTTATCGCGAAAATGATAATTAACTGAGGCAATATTGGTTTTTGCTTGCTCGCAAATCTCGGCAATGGTGGTTTCCTGAAAACCTTTTTCCGCAAAAATCCGACTGGCTGCATTCAGCAAGCGGCTGCGGGTGTTTTCAGATTTGGTTTTAAGATCGGTCATGCCGATTGCGCGATTAAATACATGGATTGAAATTTGTAATTCAAATGTATTTTTGAAATAGCAAGCATAATGCCAACTTTGTAACCTATTGTTTTTAAAGGGTTGTTGGTTTTAATTGAGAGTGGGTTTTGTTTGTTAGGCAACACAGCGTGTCGCTGGTGTGCTGGTCTGGCACCAGGTTTGGTAGGGAAGGTCGGGTTAGGGAAAACCTAACCCGACAAACTAGCGAGGCTTATTTCAAGCCGATGGCGGTGCGTAAGTCGGCCAAAGTCACCACTCTTGGGCCGTGTAAGCCGGCAATTTGATCGACATTCAGTTTTAGTTTTTGAATTACTTCATAAAGGTTAACTGAGTAAGGGTTAGGGCTGGCTGGTGGTGGCACATTGGCTGCGGTTGGATTAAAGGCATCCGCTTCAACCAATATTTTCTCATTCGGTAAATAAACCAATACAAAGGCATCGTTATGGCTGTTGCCGGTTAAAGGGTAGATTTCAATCGGTCGTTTACCATCCGAAATCACCTGTTTATTGCAGGTGAAGCTAATAAATTGTGCGGTTTTTTTGGATTTTTCCAAACGATCAGGATTGATGCTATGGGGTGTTGCCCAGACTTTTTGATAATAGGTTTGGTTAGTTTGTGGCGTCACAATAATAGAGCCTTCGTCGACATAAGTCCGTAAGCCTCCGGCATGGTCAAAATGCGCATGGGTATTAATCAAGTATTTGATTGGTTTGTTAGGAATGATTTCCTTGAGTTTATTGATGACGGCTTGCGAGCGGTCTTCATTCAATGGTGCTTCTACTACCGTAATATGATCTTGTTGATCAATCGCTACGCTGTGATGGGTGCCGCCGGTGATGTAATAAACGCCTTCCGCCAATTTGCTGGTTGTGACCGTGATTGGGGTTGGTTTAGCCGCTTCGTTTGGAATCGCAATAGCAACCTCTGGGTTTGCTTTCACACTGGTGACGTCAATATCTAAAACAGGGAAGCCACCTTGTTGACGGGCGATGTGGGCAGGAAATTGAATGCCGCCAAAATCTTTGTAGTTGCTAAATTGGGTATCAACCAAGGTATCGCCAAGCACTGGGTTATCGATCCAAGTTTGTACGCG
>JBJSYX010000241.1:0-3539 GCA_046090005.1 Methylomonas sp.
AACAATCTAGCTGTCGCCAAACATAAACCGATAGCAGGTATCGCCATGCAAGTAACCATCAATATTCCCGATGATTTACCTAACAATATCGTTCAGCAATATATCAACACCATTGAAATGCAAATGGCTTTGATCAGCAAACTAACATCTCAAAAGTCCCAGAAAAGCCAAACAGCCAGCATAAAACGCGGTTCAGCCAAACAGCAAATTACCTTTATTGCTGATGATTTTTGTGAGCCTTTAGCTGATTTTCAGGACTATATGCAATGAATCTGTTATTAGATACGCATATATTGCTTTGGCATTTGGCGGATGACATTAAGCTGAGTAAACAAACCAGCGGATTGATAGAAAACGAGGCTAATAATAAATTCCTTAGCATTGTTAGCTTATGGGAAATTGAGCTGAAACGAAACATTGGTAAATTGTCGATCACCCAACCAATAGAAAGCTTATTGCCACCAGAAATTGTGATTTTGCCGTTACAAATCGAGCATATTGGCTATTTGAAAGAACTGCCCTTTCATCACCGCGATCCATTCGACCGTATCATCATTAGTCAAGCCATTGTTGAAGGCTTTTCTTTGCTAACTGATGATGGTGTGTTCAAACATTACGATGTATCGATCTTGGCTGATTAACCTTGATTGGTTAGGCACATTGAGCAATAGAGTATGTTGCTGTTTGTAGCAAAATACTTTCTAGTGCTGCGGCAATAAAAATACAGCGATCTTTCATAGCGACACCGCTTCTTGTAACACGCGTTGTTTCAGATATTTATTTAAGGCTCTCTCACTGACGACATCGACCTTACGCCCTAAAGTTGCTGATAATTCGTTAATCAAGCCAACCTGTTCTACCAGTGTTGAGCCAGGCAAAAAATCGACTAAAAAATCAATATCACTCTCAGCATTCTCCTCGCCACGAACCACAGAGCCAAAAACACGAATATTTTCAGCATTATATTGACTGGCAATATCGATAATTCGCGATTTTTGTTGTTGTAAAGTCGATAACAAATTTGACATCAGTTGCCCCTAAATTTTTATATCCAAAACATATCACAAAACCTAAAAATCACACTTATCAATCGTAACCTCTATCAATGCTGATTTTGACATTAAAAGTCTTTGCTCAATCAATGCTCAAGCTATTGAATTAAAAATCTCCCACAAACTTCCCATTACATCTAAAAACCCTTTTTGCATAATTATCACAATCCGAGTAGATGAGCTTCTCGGGAAAATACTCTTCAACGCAAAAAGGAAGCAAATGTACCCAGTCAGAAAAATTCTCGCGATCGACGGACAAAACGCTGAACATGCAGCGCGTGATGCCGGTTTACATCATTTTCCACTAGGAGGCTTTCTCACGTTGATGGTGTCTGAAGGTGGTTCAGATGTCATTGAAACTTTGTACACAATGCAAAAACGTGTGCCGGAAGACGATAGCGCCGAAGCGGTTGCAAATGTGTCAGAGCAAATAGAGCGTAAACGCTATGCATTGGAAATGTTGGGTGCCAAGACTATCGTTTGTCCTGCCAAACGAATGCAAAGTGGAGGATTCAAACAATCCGACGATCAATTGCTGCAAATCAAAACCTTGTCGATTTGCTTACGTTTAAAGCCTGATATTTTGACTTTGGTCAGTGGTGACGATGACCATGCACCGTTAGTATGGGAGCTTCGTGAGCACGGTATTCGCACTGAAGTAGTGGCAGCTGAGGATACTCTTGGAAGTCAATTAAGACGTGCTTGCTATTCCAAGATAGATCTCAATCAGGTATTTCAAAAATTGCAAAAGGAGGGCTACGCATGAGTGGCTTAAGCAAAGATGAATTGGGTTTTGTTCGAGCGCACGGCTATGGTCGAACCAGTCGTGCTGAATTGGGAAAATTGCTCAAAGTCGAAACCGATGAGGATTTGTATGTTTCCAGCATCAATAAGGGGGTTAGAACTTCGAAATTGGTGAATCAAAAAGACAACATCCAAATCAAGTCCGGAGATACGTTTAGTGTTGGTCCTCGCGTGACGAAGGCATCCTTATTCAGTAGCTTGCTGAATCCAGAACATAAAGCTACCAAACCTCGCTCGCAAAATCATGTTGGCTCGAAAACGGAGCAAAGGTTACGACAGGAAATTGCTGGGCTTAAACGTGCTGGGTACGGTTGGGTCGAACCTGCACAAAAAACCGAATGGGGTTGGATGGTGCGTTTGAAGGGGGTTATTTTGCCAAACGGTGTTCGTACGGATGCAATGGTATTGTTGCCGGACAATTATCCTTTGGTTTCACCAATTGGCTTTTATGTCAAACAAGGTGCTGAAACAGCTAATCTCGATACATCTCACTTGTTTGAAAATCGTGCTTATCATGGTGCGCTTGATTTATCTGAGCATGGTTGGCGATGGTTTTGTGGTATCGCCCAAGGTTGGAAGCCCGGTAAGCACACGTTGGTGTCTTACATTAACATCGTATTTATGCTGTTCAACGACCAAAGAGGCTAATTGATGCAAACAAGGCAAATAGTTTTCACGCAAAGTCTTTGGCAACAGATCCAGCAAACCTTATTTGCTAAGCAGAGTTGTGAGGCGTTTGCCTTTGCATTGGCGCGTCCATGTAAACGTAATCATGGTGTGGCCTATGTGGTTGAGCAGGTTTTGCAGTTGACAGAAAGTGATTATGAACAACGAAGTGCAGGTGGTTTGACTATCTGTCAAACGCTTTCTAACCGTATCAATCAAATTGCCGCAGATGCTGCCAATTACGGTTTGGTGCCTGTGCATTTACATTCGCATCCGGCAGGGGTTAATACTTTCAGTGATTACGATGATTGGCAGGAGAATTTATTACATCAATGGCTACAAAGTCAGGGGCAACCTCTATTGATTAGCTTGGTACAGGCTGTTGGAGGTATGCCTCAAGCTCGCTTGTGGTTGAATGGACAATGCCATTTGCTATCTATTCGTCAAGGTCTGCAAATTCTTACTGATGACAACACTCAATCTTTGCCATCGTTATCACGGCAAAATGCTTTTGGCGTAGGACTTAAACAGGCGGCGCAAAATTTGCAAATCGGTATTGTCGGGCTGGGTGGAATTGGTATGTTGGTGGCTGAACAATTGGCCCGTGCTGGATTTTGTCGTTTCGTTTTGGTTGATCACGACCGTATTGAGTCTAGTAATCTTAATCGCTTGCCTAACGCGACCAAACACGACTTGGGGCGCTTTAAAGTGAAAGCGGTTAAAACACAAATTCAAAGCATTGGTCGAGCGCTTGGAACTAACACAGATGTTAAAGCTTTTAAGCAAGATATATATTCCGCGCCCACATCGGTTAAAAATGTATTGCGACAATGTGACGTAATTCTAGCTTTGACTGATAACGAACTGTCTCGAATTACGTGTTTGGATTTAGCTTTTGATGGTGGTGCAGAATTTTTGATGGCGGGTGTTGATATTAGGCTGAATCCATATGGATACATTAAAGGATTGTTTGCCGAAGTTAGTAGTGCTGAAATTGGACGCTATTGCCCTATTTGT
>JBJSYX010000242.1:0-3887 GCA_046090005.1 Methylomonas sp.
CCGCATAATCGCCTGCTTGTTGGCCTTGACCCCAGAAAAAATCTCCGCGAATCACGCCTTTAATCGCGCCACCCGTATCCTGGGCCATCACCAAATGCCGTAGACGTTGATTGCCATCAGGATGCTCTGCATCAAGCCATAAAGGAATCCCAAGCGGCCAATAGCTTTTATCCACCGCCAAGCTATGCCCAGCCGTTAACGGTGTATTCATCGAACCAATCGGTCCTTCCGAAGCGGGGGCATGGTTGAGTTTAAAAAATACATACGATTGATTTTGCAGCATTAACTGCTTACCTTCTTCGGGATTAGCAACAATCCAATTACGGATCGTCTGCATTGAAATATCTTCTTTGGCGATGATGCCTCTATCGACCAAGGTTTTACCAATCGCATAATAAGCCCGACCATTTTTACCAGCAAAACCAACGCCTTGGATATGACCATCTTCCATAATCACTTTGCCTGAACCTTGCACTTCCATAAAAAACGCATCGATTTCATTATCAACCCATAACAACTCTGCGCCTTTACCCTGCAAAGCCCCAGCAGTAATCTCAGCGCGATTGTAATAAGGTAAAAACTGACCATTTTGTAGTCGGCCAATCTGGTCACCGCGTTTGACTAAATCTTTAGGAATCCCGTAAATCGGCACATTAAAACGGGCGGTTTTGTGATACGAACCGTGTAACTCCGGCACATAATAGCCGGTGAACAAGCCGTCAAAACTGCCATTATTCGCTACCGCATAAGGTTTGAACCATTGCTCAAAAAACTGTTTTTCCTGACCGTTACGCACATTAATCCCGCATAACCGCTTCCAGTCACCGACTCGACCTAATTCAAAAATCCCGTTCAACGGCTTATCGTCAGCTTGTTTTTTCCAACTATCACAAGAGCGACGAAAAGAACTCAATGCACTGGCATGATTGTCGTTATGCCAGCCGGGTAATTGATGAAACTCGGTTGGATAAATCAACACTGTGCTGTCATTTTTCAAGCGAATCGGGGCACCGAGCTTAATCTCCTGCTCGCCACCGGCTTGGGTATCAGGACGTGGTGGGGCTTTTTCCGGTTGGGTTGAACAAGCGGAAAACAACACGGCGGCGATGAGTAAAGCCAGGCTTTTTTGTGAAAACTTCAACATAAAATTAATTCATAAACGTGTGCCAAATGCGCTGGACTTGCTCGCGTAATTCAGCAAATTGATTCGCATCCGCCAGCGCCGGATGATCTTGTAAAACTTGATGATGGCCAAAATCCCGATAAGCACAATACGCCTGTTTCAATAACTCGGCATCTTCGGCTTGGATAAAACCTTGTTGCTGCAAGCCGGCTAATAAACGCACATTATCCGTGTAATGACTTAAATCTGGGTGATGCTGACTTTCGGCCAAAACTCCATATTGAACGATAAATTCAATATCAGCAATGCCGCCCGCGCTTTGTTTTAAATCAAACACAGCAATATCTTTGTTGGCTAAATTAAGCCGCATTTTCTCGCGCATTTCTCGCACTTCGGTTTTTAACGTTTCGGCCACTCTGGGCAAAGCCAAAATCCGACCACGAATCGCTTCAAAAGCAGTTTTTAAGTCAGTATCACCGACGACAAAACGCGCTCTGACCAACGCTTGATGCTCCCAAGTCCAGGCTTGGTTTTGATAATAGCTTTCATAAGCATCAATATGACTAACTAACAACCCCGAATCGCCATTCGGACGTAAGCGCATATCGGTTTCATACAACACCCCAGACAGCATTTTAGTGTCGAGAATATGGCGGATTTTTTGCGCTAAACGCAGATAAAACTGAGCGTTACTGATTGGTTTATCGCCGCCGGTATTACCGTCAGCGCAATCATAAATAAACACCAAATCCAAATCTGAGCCATAACCCAGCTCAATCCCGCCAAATTTACCAAATGCCACAATCCCAAAGCCCTTCGGTTCACCAGCGTCAGCGATCGGCGTGCCGTGCTTTTCCGCCAACAGCAACCAAGCCCGATTTAACACTTGTTCTAAAATCGCCTCAGCAATCCAAGTCAAATAATCGCTGACCACCATTACCGGTATCACGCCCATAATGTCAGCAGCCGCTACGCGCAGCACATTCAGATGCTTAAACTGCCGCAACACAATCATCAATTGCTCACTATCGGTAATCTCGATTTTGGCTAATTCACGTTGTAAATCGTCTTTTAAAGCTTGTTGATTAAGTGGTTGATACAAAGATCGGCTATCCAGTAACTCATCAAACAAAATTGGATACTGGGCCAGATACTGACAAATCCAAGGGCTTGCCGCTGTTAGTTGAATCAGCTGTTTTAATGCCTGAGGGTTTTCGGCCAATAAAGCCAAATACACATTGCGTCCCGCCACCGCTTCAAACAGTTTTAACAAGCGTTGCAAACTGCGTTTGGGGTCAGCAATTTGCGGTAATTGGTCAATCAATTGCGGTATTAAACGCTGTAAAACTTTGCTGCCTTTAGCGCTCAGACGCTTCACCGCCAGCGAGTTTCTAAACTCGTTAATTAGTGCCAGAATTGCATCTGGCTCGCTAATCTCTAATTCACTGAGCAATTCCAAAGCTTGCTCATCGCCAGCCCAAATCAACTGTGCCGATTGTTGGCGATTGTCTTGTTCGCTCAAGGAAAACACTTGATCAAAAATCGCCTGAACGCTGGCCCGAACTTGGTCTAATTCGGCTTTAAAACTCGGCCAATCATCAAAATCCATCGAAAAAGCCAGAATACTTTGAACTTTCGGGTCTTTTGGTAAATCGTGGGTTTGTCGGTCTTGATATTGCTGGATATGGTTTTCAACTCGCCGCAAAAATCGATAAGCAAACTGCAAATTAGCCACATCGTCGCTGGTCATCAATTGCCGTTCATTTAACACGTCGAGAATGACTTGAATTTCCCGTTGCTGTAAAGCCGGTTCCTGACCACCGCGAATTAACTGAAACGCCTGACCGATAAACTCTACTTCGCGAATCCCACCCGGTCCCAGTTTGACGTTTTCCATCCGGTCTTTACGTTTTAGTTCTTGAGTAATCTGGAATTTTAACGAACGCAATTCTTCAAACGCGCCGTAATCCAGATAACGGCGATAAACAAACGGTTTAATCAACGCTGCTAACTGTTTGCCGCTATGAAAATCGCCTGCCACTTGGCGAGCTTTAATCATTGCGTATCGTTCCCACTCGCGGGCTTGGGTTAGGTAATAATTTTCCATGCCGTCAAAAGTCATAATCAACGGCCCGCTATCACCAAACGGTCTTAACCGGACATCGGTTCTAAACACAAAGCCATCAACCGTGATTTCATCTAATGCTTTAACCAACGAACGACAAATTCGAGTGAAAAACTCACCATAACTAATTTCTTTTTTGCTGTTTAAAATCCCGTCTTCGGCATAAGCAAAAATCAAATCAATATCCGAGGAATAATTCAGCTCCCAAGCGCCCAGTTTGCCCATTCCTAACACCACCAGATTAAATGGTGTGCCATCGGTTAAAGTGGGTGTCCCCCAGCGTTGGCAAGCTTGCTGGTAAAAGAAATCTAAAGCGGTTTCGATGCACACTTCCGCCAGTGCGGTTAAATCGCTCAAAGTTTCATTCAAATCAGCCCAACCCGCTAAATCCCGCCAAGCAATCCGCACCATTTCTCGGCGACGAAACTGGCGTAACTGTTTAGCTAAATCGGCTTCGCTATCAAATGGCTTGGCTTGAAATTGAGCAGGGTAGGTGTAGCGGCGTTCTGATGAAAACAAATCGCCGGAATTGACTAAATCGGGGATTAAATCTGGTTGTCGTAACCAGCTATCGGTAATGAATTGACTACAAATGCAGACTTTAAATGCTGATAGCGCAAATTGGGGGTGCTCAAAAAC
>JBJSYX010000243.1:0-5403 GCA_046090005.1 Methylomonas sp.
ATTACGTTTTGGCGAGCAAGCCGCCGAATCGATTCGGGCTAAACGTAAACAATGGGAACAAGCACTGGATTTTCAGGAACGTGAAACTATCGAGCGTTATTTGAATTTACCGATGGAACAACGCAAATTGATCCGCGAAGTGATTAATACTTTTGCCGAGGTTTATCCAACCCCAAACAACAACGATACAAAAACTGCTGATATGGCTTAGGCTCGAATTTAGGCGCCTTAAACCTCCTTGAAGAAAATGAGTGGTTACTTTTTGGTTATTAAAATCACCTAGGTTGAATTCGCTCGATAGCCCATAACCCAACCAAAACTATAATCTAGTCAATTCATCGCCCACAAAAATACCGCTCGGTAATATATTCTTGTCATAACGATAACTTATCCCATAGAATTACCGAACGGGCATAAAATCAATCAAGGCAAGCCATGACATCAAAAATACAACCGTTCGGTAATATCACTTCGGCGAAGGATACAGGTCAATTCGTTGCAGTGCGTCGCAAAGCCCAATCGCTCACCCAAGCTGATCTAGCTGGATTAGCACAGACCGGCACACGTTTTATTAGTGACTTGGAAAACGGCAAAGGCACCGTGCAATTTGACAAGGTGATGCATATCTTGGATTTATTGGGACTGGATGTCGTTATAGTGGATAGACAAGCATGAAGAGATTGTCAGTGTATTTAGGTGGGCAATTAGTTGGTTATTTGCTCGAAGGCAAAGGCAAGGGCTTGTTTTTTAATTATGTACCAGACTGGTTAGAACAGCCCAATGCCATCTCGCTTTGTCCAGAACTACCACTGAGTGAGGCGTTATTTAGTGGCGAGGCCGTCAATGCTTTTTTTGAAAATCTACTGCCAGAAGGCGATGTTCTTAACTTTATCAGTAAAGCTTCACAAATTTCCGCAGGTAATATCTTTGGATTATTGGAGCGTTTTGGCGGTGATACGGCGGGCGCTTTTTCGATTTTGCCAGAAGGTATTCTGCCTAATGATGAGCCGCATTATTTATCGGTAACACCGGAAGCTATCAAGCAATGGTTTGACCGTTCTCGAGGTATTCCGTTGGATATATCTGGTGAACAAGCGCGTATGTCGTTATCGGGCGCTCAAGACAAAATGACAGTATTTATCGATAACCAAGGTAATCTCTCACTACCGCTAGGCGCAACACCCTCTAGCCATATCATTAAACCCTCTATTCAGCATCGCCAAGACATTCCTCATACTGCTATCAACGAAGCGCTGGTCATGTCTTTGGCAGAGCGTATTGGACTGGAGGTTGCCAAGGTAAGTTATTGGCCAGAATTAAATGCTGTTGTGATCGCTCGTTATGACCGAACAATGGACAAAAATGGCCGACTCAATCGCTTACATCAAAATGATCTCTGCCAAATTTTGGGTATTCCGTCAGGCAAAAAATACGAAGCGGAAGGCGGCCCTTCGTTAAAAACCTGTTTTGATGCTGTTTTAACACGCAGTGCTCAACCGGCATTGGATAAAAAGCGCCTGATCGAGTGGGTGATATTCAACGTGTTGGTTGGCAATATGGATGGCCACTCTAAAAATTTATCGCTGATGATCAAAGGCACCCGCACGCAATTAGCGCCCTTTTACGACTTGGTTTGTACTGCGGTTTATCCCAATTTAAGCCAAAAACTGGCGTTCAAAATTGGCGGGGAAAATCGACCTCACTGGCTAATGCGACGTCATTGGGATCGATTCGCCGAAGAAATTGCCGTCAAACCGAAATTTGTCAGTAAAGTAATCAACGACATGATTCAAAGTATCGAATTGGTGTTACCGAATGTTGCCGCCGAACTCGGATCAATCGTTTCAAATCATGACGAAATACAGATGATTGGACAAGTTTCAGCCCATATCAATACATCCGTAGCGCTGATGAAATCGAGACTTCAAGCTGAAAACTAGGCATCATGTCGTTTAGCTCGATAGAGCGTAACCCCATTAAACCTTGTTCAAACTCGCCACCATCACCGCATTACTTTTAAACACCGCCGCCACTTGATCACCCAATTTCAAGCCTAATTGCTCAGCACTAACCGAGCTTAATCTCACCACAAAACTATCGCCCCCCGCCAAGCCTAAAATCACTTCCGCATTGACCTGATCTTGCTGAATCCGTATCAGTTTACCGTGTAGGACATTGCGGGCTGACAGCTGTTGCAGGACATAATCGCTAACTAAACTGACTTCTGGGCTATTGATCAACATCAATACCGTTTGCCCCAGTGCCAGTTGTAGCCTATCCAACGTGTGCATATCCAAACTGGCGACAATTTGCTCGCCGCCTTTTAACTGGGCAATTAATTCGGCATTAACTGCGCCAAGCTGAATCGCGGTGATAGTGGCGAATAATTGATTGCTGGCGGTGGTTTTAATCGTTAACGATTTAAGCAGCAAGGCAATTTCGACATCTTCCATCAAGCTTTGGTTGAGTTGCTGTAAAAAGGCTTGATGCTGTTGTTGCAAGCGTTCAAACAATTGTAATAAGGCCAAACCCGCTGCGGTTAAACAGGTTCCGCCGCCTTTGCTGCCGCCAGTGGCGGTGCTAATTAAGACTTTAGGGGCGAGATTATTGGCACGTTCGATCATTTGCCAAGCACCTTTGTAACTTAAACCAACTTGCTTGGCGGCTTGGTTAATCGAACCGGATTGATGAATCGCTGCGAGTAAATTCATCATTCGACTATCTGCACCCACCAAACGCAAGTCACCTTCTAACCAATTGACGTTGGTGATTAACGGATTTTTTTCTGGCATAGGTTTACAAGGCAATTGCTGATAAGGTTTAAGATTATAAATCATGGCCGTGGCTTAAACGGTTTAGCCAGCTAACTCCTTGAGGTTCTATGAAAACCAGTGCTCGTAATCAATTACTTGGCAAGATTAGTGCGATTCAGATCGGCGCTGTGAATGCCGAAGTGAATTTAATTTTAAATAATGGCGAAACCATCACCGCCAGTATCACCAAAGAATCGGTTGAAAAATTGGCGATTAAGCCAGACATGACGGTGATGGCTTGGGTGGAAGCTGCGCAAATTATGTTGGTCAGCGATTTTGGTGATTATCAAATTTCAGCGCGTAATCAGTTAACCGGGACCATTGTTGCGTTGAACAGCAACACTATTTCCGCAGAAGTCGTGATTAGCCTTGCTAGTGGCGACACACTGGCGGCAGCGATCAGCGCTGATAGCGTCGAAACATTGGGCTTACGCAAAGGGCAAACTGTCAGCGCAGTGTTTAAAGCCGGCGCGGTGATTTTAGCGGTGCCTGATTGATTATTTCCTCGATAACAACAATCTGTTCCGATTTCGTTATTTACTTTGCTACATATCGAATTAAAATAGCGCTCTCTCCTGTTGGCCCAGTCCAAACAAAGAGCCGGTAATCCTCCCATTTTGATCGGTGTGGATTTTTACGATTTAGCAACCGAGATGATTGATGAAAAATTCAGGACTCAGCCGCGCGATTAAACAAGCGCTTAATCTTTCCATCGCCAGCAGCCTTTATTTCGGCTGCGGCTTAACCGCTGAAGCGGCAACACCAACCCCACCAACGCCAGCGCCAACCTACACTCGGGCACCAATGGCGGCTTATAACTTTATGATGCAAGACCCGCTATTGGGTAACAGTTATGAAAAGCCGATCTGGAACCTGCACGATAGCTTGGGGTTGCCTGAATGGTTATCGGTCGGCGTCGAGCAAAGAACCCGTTATGAATCTATCTCGGATGCGTTTAAAGGCTCGGCGGGCACTGGCATACAAAAATCCCAAGGCGGTGATCAAATGATTGCGCTGCAAAGCGACATCTGGATTCAGGCTAGATTTAATCACTTCCGCTTTGCTACCGAGTTTATGGATGCCAGAACCACCGGCCAAGATGCCGGCGGTAAAAATGCGGTGCCGTATCCGATTAATAATGCTTCGGTTGACACTCTGGATTTCGCTCAAGCCTATGTTTCCTGGGCAGACCAAAATGCCTTTTTTAGCGGCTTGGGTGCCGAAGTCAAAGTCGGTCGTCAAACCATGGATTTAGGCAGTCGCCGCTTGGTAGCTAGACCAATTTTTCGCAACACGGTTAACAATTTCACCGGCATCAGAACCAGCGTGATTGATTATGACAACTGGCAGTTCAATGCTTTCGTCACTATGCCGGTGCTGCGTTATCCCAACTACAACTCGATAACACCCAATCAAAGCCTGCAAAACCACGCGCAGTGGGATCAAGAAGATACCCACACCTGGTTTTCAGGCGGTATTTTGGAAGGCACCAAAGTCTATAAAGACCTTAATGCCGAGGTGTATTTATACAACCTTGATGAAGGCGATAGCGCCAGAAATCCAACCCGTAATCGTCGTTATTTCACCCCGGGGATTCGTTTTTATCAAAAGCCCTCTAAAGGTAATTTCGACTTTCAAGCCGAAGGCATGGGGCAATTTGGTACGGTCAAATATGCGGCAACCTCCACTTATGCCAATACCACTCAAACTCATGAAGCTTGGTCTTCACATATTGAGGCGGGTTACAGCTTTGATTTACCTTGGTCACCTCGGTTTTTCTTAGAACATGACTATGCATCTGGTAGTAAAAACTGGGCCAACAAAACCAGCTCAGGTGTCGATGGTCGTTTCGATCCACTGTACGGCGCTTCTGATTTTGATTTTGGACCAACCGGCATTTACGGTGCATTCCAGCGTAGCAACATCAATTCGCCTGGCTATAAAATCGACTTTGCACCACGAAGCGATATGTCTTTCAGATTTCAACAACGTTTAGTTTGGCTGGCTTCCGGTAGCGATTGCTGGGGCGGTAATACCTGCACAGCCGCAACGACACCAGCACTAGCTAACGGCAATGGTAGTTATGTTGGCGATCAAATCGGGTTTACTGGCCGCTATAACTTTAACAGTAGTCTTAATTTTGACGCGGGCTGGTATCACTTGATTAAAGGTGATTTTGCTAAATCGGCAAAAACAACCAACTCTACTGGTGGCACTAATGGCCTAGCAACCGGTGCTTCGACACCCGGCGCAGACACTGATTATTTCTTTGTCACCAGTCAGCTTAGATTCTAAACGGAGCTTTTTATGTTGAAAAAACACTTAATCCTCTCGCTGGCTTTAGTCAGCCTAGTACTGGTTAGCAATAACCTATTGGCAGCTACCACCTTGGTAGCGGTCGCCGCCAACTTCACTAAACCGATGACCGAAATCGCCGCCGAGTTTGAAAAAACTACTGGCCACAGCGCTAAATTGTCATTTGGTTCATCGGGTAAATTTGTTTCGCAAATGGAAAACGGTGCGCCGTTTGAAATTTTCTTGTCAGCCGATGAAAGCGGCCCTGAAAAACTGGAACAAAGCGGTTTTACTG
>JBJSYX010000244.1:0-7453 GCA_046090005.1 Methylomonas sp.
CGAGCTAGCCAAAATTGATATTTTGGCTATTTGAAAAATGGGCTTGGAACGGTGGCCGGTGGCTGATAGACTTGTTACGACCCATAGCAGTCAGCAAGCTGAAATATCCATGAGAGTCTGTTGCGTTTCATAAAGCGGACGTTTTTTGATGTAGGCTATCTGACAATGATAGCCACGTTTTTTGGTCATCAGCTCTATCAAAAATTAGCATGGCAATCTCCTTAAACCAACGTTAGGAGTTTGTCATGAATCAGAAAAATCCAAGCAATCGACACTCACCATGGAACAAAGGCAAGTTGATAGGTCAAAAGTCGCCCCTAAAATTGAAGGAAATCTGGGCAATTCGCATTCGTTTGCAAATGGCCAAAAACACGCGCGAACTTGCATTATTCAATCTCGCGATTGATAGCAAACTTCGAGGATGCGATCTAGTAAAACTTAAAGTCTGCGACGTTGCGCAAGGTGGCCGAGTGTCATCAAGGGCAATCATAATGCAGCAAAAAACACATCGGCCAGTTCAATTTGAAATAACGGAACAAACCAGAGACTCTTTGGCTAATTGGATTAGCCAGGCGCAATTGAAGTGCGATGAATATCTTTTTCCAAGTCGGATTCATCATTCACCAAACCTTTCGACACGGCAATATGCCCGAATAGTAGAGCATTGGGTTGCCTCAATTGGTCTTGATCCGGCTTCATATGGAACGCATACGATGCGACGAACAAAGGTCACCTTAATTTACCGCCGGACAAAAAACTTGCGTGCTGTTCAACTACTACTGGGTCATACTAAGTTGGAGAGTACGGTTAGATATCTTGGTATCGAGGTTGATGACGCTCTGGAAATTTCAGAGCAGACAGAGATTTAGCATTTGATAAGGTAGCGGTCGTTTTATATGGCTGCTACCGAATTTAATCAGGCACCTCCTAAAAAGCTCGCATTTACACCTAAAGACTGTTGCCTGCGTTCATTTTTGCTGACTTTCCGGTCAAGACATGTACGAAAAATTCACAGATATAACGACCATCTGGCTCGATTCGGCACATCGTGGATCAGCGCCAGGGAGCTGTCCCCCAGGATCGCGCCACAGCCACTCCGTCAAAATGTTTGTACATCGTGCCAAGTTAGTTGGTTAGCGTATGAAAGTTTAATTTTGACCGTCAATGATTTACTATTGTACTTGAAGATTTGGTATCGTTATCGCTAAATTTTCTTTTTGCGTATTTATAACAACAACTAACGGCGCTTTTGACTTTGGTTAGCACAACGACCTGTCAAAAATGCCAATGCAAAAACTAAAAAATTTGAGGCAGGTCCTGTCATGTTGCATCCCTTATTCCGCCCATTGCGGCACAGGAAGGTACTATTAACTGTTTTTAGCATTACAGGACTGCTTTTCTTCTCCAGTGCAGTTCTAGCGCACGAGCGATGGATTCTCTCGTCTGAGCAGATAGAACAGTGGAACGCGCATCTCCGGCCGGCGTTGTTTTCCAGTTTCTTGACTTTAAACCTGATTATGATTTCAGGTTTTTCGTTATTTATTATTGGCTGGGTCTGGCTAGGATTTACCGGGGCCCGCGAATTGTTTCCCGATTTACAAGCGCGCTTATCGTCATACGGTGACCACGTTCCTAGAATCTTGCGGGTTTGCATAGCTTGGATTTTATTGTCTTCAGCCTTTGGTGCCGAACCTCGCTTTGGTGTCGAACCATTTACTTCTCCGACTTTTCTTGCCCCAGACCTTGAACTGAATCAATTAGATTCCAAATGGTATTGGCTGCGTTGGGCCGAAATCTTTTTAGGCCTCACCATTTTGTTTGGCTTTTACGTGCGCGTGTTTGCTGGGTTAGCAATAGTCCTGTGTCTGCTTGGGGGCATTCTTTATGGAGAAGCCATCATGGCCTACGCGGGCGCGTTTATTGGCGGTAATTTGTATCTGGTATTACAAGGTCCTGGAAGACATTACTTGCCTTTGCCGACATTACCCTTACTTAGACCGTTACAAACGTGGCTGGGTGAACAGCCTCGATTACGTGCCCAGGCAATAATGCGGATCATGACCGGTACCACGTTGTTGTACTTGGGGGTGTTTTTTAAAGTGATGCAACCCAATTTATCGATTGGCATCATCACCCTTTACGAATTGCCGATACTCTCTATCAATCCTGAGGCTTTTACGCTTTTTATGGCTTTGGTTGAGGTCAGTGCGGGTATTTTGATGATAGCCGGGGTTTTGTTACGACCTCTGTCCTTGTTTTTGCTAAGTGCGTTTTCAGTATTTGCCTTGTTGCTGCCGGAAACGCCAACAGAACACATTTTGTTTTACGGGGTGGTGATTTCTTGCCTGATTAACTCAGCAGGTCATTTAAAACGCCCTGAACCTCGTGATAAGGCCGCCAACATTGTCATCGTTGGAGGTGGACTATCAGCTCTACAAGCGGCTATCAAAATTGAGCATTTAATCGGGCAGTATTCACGAGTCAATATCACTTTATTAAATGAACAAGCAAACTTTCTGTTTATACCTTTTTTGCCAGAAGTTATCGGTGGAACTGTACAGCCAGGCAATGTCGTTAACCCCTTGCGACGTATCGTGCAGCAAACTCAAG
This sequence comes from Methylomonas sp., assembly GCA_046090005.1. Taxonomy (GTDB): domain Bacteria; phylum Pseudomonadota; class Gammaproteobacteria; order Methylococcales; family Methylomonadaceae; genus Methylomonas. Next base: position 2,611 of record JBJSYX010000244.1, read on the forward strand.
TTGTTGTCGGTCGTTTGGATGCAATCGATCCAAAATCACAAAAAGTCATTGCTAAGCGTAAAAATAACGAATCGCTGGAATTACCTTATGACAGCTTGATTTTGACTTTAGCCGCCAAATCGAGTGCGTCCGAAATACCAGGCATGATGTCACATGCTTGTGCAATTGATTCGGTAACCGATGCGTTGAGAATCAGGCAACGCGTCCTTGATCTGGTTGAAGAAGCCGAGTTTGAACCGGACCTGACAGAACAGAAACGATTACTGACTTTTGTAGTCATTGGTTCTCAAGAGACCTCTTATGCGATAGCGGTAGCAATCAGTCAGATAATACGTGCGGCAGAATCCTCTTATTCAGTATTGCGTAACTCTGGATGGCAAATTCATTTATATGCAGACCCAAAATCAACTTGGCCGGAATTCGAAACGATCATTGGAACCAAAAGAAGTCAATGTTTACTTAAAGCAGGTGTCATAGAACATCACGATGAGTGCATCGAAAGCGTGACAGAACGTCAATTATTCTTTAGTAACGGCCAGTCACAAGCGGTAGGATTGGTCATCAACACTTCACTGCAACTACCTTCAATTCCCATTATTGGGAAAACTGACTTGGTCGCTCCCTTTACCATTGACCAAGAATTACGTCTCAAGGGTTTTGAAAACATTTGGATCACTGAATTGAGTTTAGTGGCTGGCCAAAGTCCTTTTGTTTTCACCAGCGATCGGGTTCAGCTGGGTGCTAGCGCAGGATTCAATGCTTGGGCGCATTCCCAAGGCTATGAGTTGCGCCAATTCCAAAAACGTAAGTGGTTCCTGCAACCCTACACCATGGGTGAACGCTCTCTTTGTCGATTGGGTTTTTTAATTATTAGCGGCAAACCCGCTTGGTTTATATCACGGTTTATCAATCTTCTATCCGTACCAGGGCTGGAACGTAATCTTAGAATTATTTTTGATTGGTTTTTAGCTCTCGCGTTTCGCAATGATATTGCTGTTTTGGCACAAACGCCTTCGGAGCATCTGCAAAAATCCCATTTCAAAGCGGGTGACTATATCTTTCAACAAGGCGATGCTGCGCAATTTGCGTATGTGGTTGATTGCGGACGACTGAAAGTCATTCAGGATGGACGCTCTGTCAATGAATTAAGGGCAGGTGATTATTTTGGCGAAATTTTGCCAATACATCAGAATCGTCGAGTGGAGACCGTTCGATGTCTTTCAGACTGTGAACTCAGGCTTTTGTCTCAATCGGATTTAAATGCATTGATTCAAAGCGGTTGGTTGATGAGCAAAGCCATTCGTAATTTGAGTGATTATAGGTCTGATACGGAGCCCCCTAAATCCATAGAAGGAATGAAACGGCTGACCTATATTAGTAAAGTTAATGCTGTTCTCACTGAAGACGAGATTTTGGAAATAGGAAGAATATCGAGTTTAAATAATCGAAAAATTGATGTGACTGGGGTATTGATTTCAGCAGGAGAATATTTCTTCCAGATTCTCGAGGGTGAACAATCCGTGGTCGATCAGTTGCTAGAAAAAATTGACCGCGACCCTCGACATTCCGATATTACAGTATTAACCGCGGAATATGACTGGGAAGAGCGTTTATTTTCCGATTGGAACATGAAAACCGTGACTATTACTGAAAGCACGGATCTAATGCTGCAAGCTGTCGGCATGATGCTGCAAAACATTGCTCAGTCGTATCACATTATAGGTCGCTATACCCAACCCGCATTACTAAAGCTGCTGACCGATGGTATCAATCCATTAACAGTTCCGATTAAGAAAACGGGCAAGATTGTCGTCTCCGGTGCTATGAGCGATTTTTCTATCCTAAACAAACAATTTTCTGTCCCCGAGCTTATCAATGTTTTCAACGATTATCTCGAAATATGTTCTGCATCATTCATTACCCATGGTGGCCAGGTAGCTCGTTACTCCAGAAGCGGCATCATTGCTCACTTTGCCCCCGAGCAAGTCGATGTAGCAATAGCCGCTTGCGAAGATGCTTATAAACGTTTGCAGTGCTTAGTTGCCGAAAATATATTTCAGGAGGCAAGTGCTATAGCGTTTGGTTTCGGCATCGTGTCCGGTTCAATGATTGAAGGCAATATTGGTTCGTCAATAAAAATGGACTACACAGTTTTGGGGGATACTGTTGATTAGGCCATATATTTGGCCGCTTTCGCTCGTGATAAGCATCAAGCGATTGCAATCGAAGATTCGCTTCTGCCAAGCGCCGACCCATCTTGGGACTTTGACGATGCAGGTGAGTTTGAAATTAGTGACCTGAATAAACCGATCAGAATACACACGTTATCAAATTTCAATTCTCGGCAGTCTAAATTCGCAGGTAGTCAATAATATATGTTTTAGAAAGAGGAGATTTACTATATAGGGATCAGCAGCTCTGCTTGCTAGTCTTAGTCAATCCATTGGTTTTAAGTATCAGTAAGTTACAAAGCATCAATTTTATATAACATGCTATGCCGCTCACCTCTATATAACCAGAGTTTAATTGGAGAAATAACATGAAAAAAAATAAAATCATATTAGCTGCAATTAGCTCTATGGCTATATTTTTGCCAATATCCAACATGATTGGATTGAGTGGTAAGAATGAAAATATTGCCCCTATAGCGGGTAGTTCAAGCAATTTTTTCAAGGTAACTGAAGTTTTCCAAAACAAATGCGTCGATTGTCATTCTCCCAGTATGACACGATGGCCTATCTATGCAAACTTTCCGATTGCCAAGCAATTAATGGCCCAAGACATCGAAAAGGCATCATCAAGATTTCTGATCACAAAATCTATGTATAGCGGTGAGAGTGGTTTTACACCTTTGATGCTGTCTCGGCTCGAAGGCGCATTGCGCAATGATACAATGCCACCAGCTTTATACCTATCAATGCACTGGGCCGGTCGCTTGAATAGCGAAGAAAAGTCTTGGATTCTTAATTGGATTGCTGAAGAACGAAGCAAACTGGCATGGAGTGCCGACGCAGTAGAGGGATTACGAGGGGAACCAGTTCATCCACTACCGCTAAAGTTGACACTAAATATGCAAAAAGTTGAACTTGGCAAACAGTTGTTTTTCGATAAACGCTTATCAGGGGATAGCACCCTGAACTGTGCTTCCTGTCATAACCTTGCAAAAGGAGGAACAGATCAAACCAAAGTCGCGACCGGCATACGAGGTCAGCAGGGACCGATCAACTCGCCGAGCGTCTATAATGCTATGTACAACATTGCTCAATTTTGGGATGGCCGTGCTAAGGATTTAATCGAGCAAGCGGCCGGTCCGGTTGCAAATCCCGGAGAAATGGGCGCTCAATGGGAGCATGTAATTGAAACACTTAATCAGGTTGACTCTTATCGTGCGGCGTTCACTGAACTGTATCCAAGAGAAGGCTTAACTAAGGCAACTGTAACCCAGTCCATCGCTACCTTTGAGGAATCATTAGTCACCCCAAATTCTAAATTTGATCAGTATTTACGAGGAAATGCTGAAAGTTTAACGATTAACGAAAAACAGGGGTATGAGTTATTCAAAGATAACTGCGCATCCTGTCATTTCGGGCCAAGTTTAGGAGGACTTTCATTCGAAAAAATGGGGCACAAGCAAAACTACTTTAAACAGCGCGGTGGTCCATTGACTGAAGCTGATAACGGTCGTTTCAATGTCACTAAGCAGGAACAAGATCGTCATTTGTTCAAAGTACCCACTTTGCGTAATGTTGAACTAACTTATCCGTATTTCCATGACGGCTCTGTGTCTACACTCAAAGATGCGGTTAAAATCATGGCTGGAGTTCAACGTGACAAACAGTTGAATGATCATGAAGTAGACGACATTGTTGCTTTTCTCAAAACTCTGACGGGTGAATATAAAGGAAAGCCACTAAGTCGGTTGAACGAAGAAGATTTTCACTAGTGTTTTGATTCCGCGATTTATCAGCTTCTAAGCAATCAAGCGCCTAACTGTTTTCCGTTAAACGTTTGATTGCTGAACTGAACTAAATCATGTTTACAATTGGTGACATAGTAAATAATCAGTCTGCTTTTCACCGCAAACCTGCCGAATATATTCGCTAATTTTAGCTGTTTGAATGTCGCAAATTGGCCGATAACAAGCATTGGCAACCCAACCAACTTTTGCACAAAACAGCCGGATAAAAAACATCAACCTTTCTGTTTTCCAATACTAGAATCCAAATAGCCGATATTCTCTATGCAACGCTGAAATGTCGAGCGCAAGATGAAAAAGGTCATCGCCAGTGGGTAAGATAAATAATGCTCAGGCAAGGCGATACAAATCAGTGCGATAGCTGCCATTAAGCTGCTATCAAATCCGGCTAAGTGTTTTTCCAAAATCCGCATTAAAGCTCGCGATTCATCGTCGAAGCGCGAGCCCTTATTAATGAACGCGGTTAACATCCAAATCGCCAATAACGAGAAATAAATCGGAAAGGCATAAAATAGCGGTGAGTCTTGGCTAAACAGCGGCTTCCAATAAGCATACCAAGCCAGCAAACCACTACAGGCAAATCCATCTTGCCAAATCATCGCTGATAGTTTTTTCAGCCAGCCGAGCAATATAAACAGCGCCGCTATAGCACCAGCTGACAACCATACTGGTTCATTATTCAGCAACGGCAAATAAGGGTTGTGATTCTGAACCAATGTTGTCAGTAGTAAACTACACAAGATGAAAATATGCATGATTAATTGGCCAAAGCAATGTTTTTAATCGCTTGAACCCAATCATCACCACTGTTCAAGCTTTCGACTAATTGAATTTTTTCGCCGCCGTGTTGGTGGAAAATTTCTTGAT
>JBJSYX010000245.1:0-3224 GCA_046090005.1 Methylomonas sp.
CGCCAGGTGCTTTACCAACACGATGATTTTCGGGTTGGCGAGATGGAACTGGTGAGAGGCGAGCTTAACCGCTTGCCCTGGGAAATCCGGATCGACGGCAGCGTGCATGCCCGGTTCAAAGTAAAAACCGAAGCCCGGCAGTATCAGGACTTCATTCAAGGCAAACGGTTTGCGTTGATCTGACGCGCCGTTTTGATATTGACACTCGGTTAAGCCGAGTTTTTCACACTACCCCTGCGGGATGATGCTATCCCGCCTGGGATAAATCGGTCGTCAGGGGCTTTTTTGGAGAATACCATGACAGACCCTTATCAATACTACCCCACGCCAGAAGCTTTAAGTATCAAGGCTTGGGAAACTTTCAAGAACCGGCAGTTCGTTCGTGTATTGGAACCCTCTGCAGGCGAAGGGCATTTATTAAAACCCAGAGCCTACAATCACTGGCAGAAAATTCCGGTCGATTGCATTGAAATCGATATCAGCAAACACCCTATCTTGCGCTCGCTGGGCTATTCGGTGGTGGGTATGGATTTTATACAGTTCAAAAGCGGCAGCCTGTATTCGCATGTATTGATGAACCCCCCGTTTGCCGACGGCGCACAGCATGTGCTGAAGGCGTGGGAGATTTTGTTCGACGGTGAGATCGTGGCGATACTCAATGCCGAGACCTTGAAAAACCCGTTTTCCAAGGAACGAAAGCATTTGCTTCGATTGGTTGAACAGTTTGGCGAAGTGGAATACTTATCGGACATGTTTGCCGGCCAGGATGCCGAGCGCAAAACGGATGTGGAAATCGCGTTGGTCTGGCTGAAGAAATCCTCAACGTTTGAAGAGGAGCTGTTAGGCAACATACTCGATGACTTACGTCGCGATCAAGTGAGTGCTGAGAGTTTGGCCGGCAATTGCCAGCCGGTTCATGAACTGGCGTTGGCCAATGCCTTTATCGACAATGCGGTGCTGATGTTCAATGCGGCGGTCGAAGCGGCCCGGCAATCGGCATTTAGTGAAGCGCGCGCCATGCGCTATCGCAAGATGCTGGGACAAACGCTCGGTGAATTGAATGGCGATGCGGCGGTCAAATCCACTAATACCACGCTGGATTGGGTAAAAACTCAGCTGTTTAACGATTACAGCGATCTAAAAGATCGTGCTTGGTCCGGCATTTTGCGATCCACGCAGGTCACTTCGCGCTTGTCATCGGCGGCGCAAAAACGTCTGGAGTCAGAATTCGAAACGGTGAAGTCCTTGGAATTTACCGTGCCGAATATCTACGGCTTCTTACAGGGCATTATCGATCAGCAAGGTGACATTCAACTGAGCATGGTGTGCGATGTGTTCGATCTGATCACCCGCTATTACAGTGACAATGCGGTGTTTTACATGGGCTGGAAAAGCAATGACAAACATCGCACGCTGGGTATGCGGATCAAGACCACGCGTTTCGTTCTGCCAGGGCACAAAGTCGAGTCCTATCACAATAGTCTGAACTGGGAGTCGGAACGATTGCTAGCCGACTTCGACAAGGTGTTTGCCTTACTCGACGGCAAGACCGAAGCGGAAGTGAGTTTGGTGTCGGTGTTCCGGCAGCATTTTCATGCACTTCGGGCCGGAGAACGGATCGGCGGCAGTTACTTCGACGTTCGCTATTATCCGGGTGTCGGCACCATTCACTTTTTTCCGAAGAGCAAAACCTTGATCGACCGGATGAACCGTTGGGTTGGCCGTCAGCGCCGCTGGTTACCGCCTGTAGATAATCAAGCCGGACAAGGTTTCTGGCAGCAGTTCGAACAAGCGGAAAACTTCGATAAGGCGTTTCATACCGAAGTGAACAAGCAGTGTCCACGCAGTAGCCGACATGTCCATTTCAATCCCTTTTGGGCGATCAAGCACGGCGGCGAGTCGGAACGGGAAAGAGGTCATCGTCTGTTAACCCAGGCGATGAGCACGGTACTTGCCAGCCGAGGCATCAATCCCGAGGCGGTATTGGAAAACGAACCATCCAGCTTGCTGGAATGGACGGGCTCCCCACCATCAACTACAGACCTGGCTCTGGCATCGTAATCCGGTGTTGTACAGGTCTTTAACTTAACCACTGGCCTAGCCAGTACTACCCGCCTCGGGGAGATGATCCGTTCTCCCAGTCGGGGTTGGACTGTGTCATGTCCTCGGGGCTTTTTATTCGAGGAACTCATATGATCACCACACAATTATCGGTCAACCCCGAAAAATTGATCAACAACTTACGCTTCAGCTTTACCCAGTCCACCACGGTACTGGGCGAGTTGATGCAAAATGCCCGCCGCGCCGGCGCCACGTTCGTCAGCTTCGAGTATTCGCAAGACGCTCGAACCTTGACGGTATGTGACGATGGCTGCGGCATCGCCTGTTTGAAAACGTTACTGACCGTGGCCGAGTCCGGCTGGGATGTTGACGTCATCGAACGGGAATGCCCGTTTGGCCTGGGTTTTTTGTCGGCCATTTTTGCCTGCGGAGCCATCAGCGTCGACAGCAAAGGCGGTCGATTTTCGGCAAATACTGCCGAGCTATTAGCCTTCCAACCGGTTGCGATCAAGCCAGTTGACTGGCAAGGCATCACGCGTTTGACACTGACCCAGTTCAAACCCGAAGCGGATCAGGTCGAACCCCAGTTACGTCGCTTGGCACGGGGATTTCCAATTAAGGTGCGCTTTAACGGTGTCAGCCTGGATCGACTGCGAGCGGTCAACTCAACGTTACCGTTCATCGAGACCGAACTGGGTGAGCTGTATTTGTATGGTTTGTCCCAGGGCGAAGACTGGTTACGGCAGTCGGAGTATTTTCATCTGTATCTGCAAGGCTTACCGGTCTATCACAGTCATCACGAACGAGACCCCGGTCATGTCATCCACTTGGATTCAAGGCGGTTTTTCGCTCGGTTACCCGACCGGGATAAATTGATCGATGAAGCGCAGGTGATTGCTGAGGTTAAGCAGGTTTTGCAACGGGAAGCCAGGCAACGACTGGAAGCGATCAAGAACCAGCTGTCTGCGGTGGCGTTTTTACAGGGCTATGACACCCTGAAAACCTACCGCTGCCTGGATTTACTGAATGATGTGCCGTTGTTGCCCCAACAGGTATTGGCAATCATTCAGGATTATCCGATCAAGGAAGGCTGCAGCAATGTGAATTTGACAGCGGTTTCAGAACCGGTCAGTCGAAGCGATGTGGAAAACGGCCTTGTTAAA
>JBJSYX010000246.1:0-4834 GCA_046090005.1 Methylomonas sp.
CTACATAGCCACTGACTGAATCGATACGTTCATCCGGAGGAATCTGATTCAACAGCTCCGAAGCGGTACATTCGGTAACTTTGGCCGTTTTGCGGGTGTAGGTAGGTGTCGGAAAAATTTCCTAGACCCTCCGCATCTAATACCTTGGGTACTTTTTTCAAAAAGTCGGAGTGTGCTAATGCCGCTTCCCCTTCTTTTCGACTAGCGTTAATGAAATCAACCAACTCTAGGCTGGTCATGGTTGCTTCGGGTGCCTTAGGTATCCGGTAAACCTATCGCCAACCGGACAGGTTAATTGTCGCTGGACAAACAGCTGAATTCTTGTGAATCAGGACCTCATCAATTTTGTTGGTAATGGTCTGAAGGTGTTTGTGACAGAATTGAAAGATTTTATTGGGTGGGTTTTGGTAATCGAGTCTAAGTATTTATGTCCAGGTTTTATGAAATTGATCCCAGCCTAGAAAACTACTGGCGAGCAATTATTTTGTTTGGCAGGAATGTTGCGTCCTACAAATTTGCGCTTGCCAAGGCTCTTTTTGATCTCAGAAAATCAGATACTTCTTTAATTTCGCTTGAAAGCTTGGCTGTGCCGTATTCTGAACACATCATCCAACACCTAAAGATTTTTGATAAACAGGGAACATCATCGAATAGCCGATTTCTGGATGCTTGCAGGCATTTCAAGGATGGTGAAGAGGATCGGCAAGCGCTTATTGATGTGACAGTGAACTTAGGATTCAACAATGTCATTGATGCCTTTCATAATGTCCACAATGCCGAAATTCCAAAGCGTTTTTTCTTGGATGAAAGAAAAACTTCCGGTGGCATTGTGCTGACAGACGATTTTTATAGATTGGCAGAGAACTTCCAATTCGAAAGTCTAAATCAGGAAACTGAAGCAAGATGGCGATTAGTTGAGGCTGCATGGAATATGAATTTACCCAAAAATCTAATCCAAATTGATTATGCGCCAGAAGATAGCCAATTTTTTGCCGAAAATAAACTGAGGCGTGTCCAGGTGTCATCTGCTAGGGCATCTCTAAATGGCTATCAGAAAGGCCGTTGTTTTTATTGTTATCGGAATATCTCGATAGAGAAGAATCATGATGCTTTAGCCGATGTTGATCACTTTTTTCCCCATGTACTAAGGTCTTGTGATCCATTCAAACCCGTAAATGGCGTGGCCAATTTGGTATTAGCTTGTAAAGACTGTAATCGTGGTGAAAACGGTAAGTTTGATCGTCTACCGTCCATCAAATTGCTAGAGAGGTTATATCAAAGGAATGAATATCTAATTACCAGTCATCATCCTTTAAGGGAGACGCTGATGATGCAAACAGGCATTACCACTGAGCACCGGCGCCAGTTTTTGCAGGATGCTTATAATTGCTCAACATTACATCGGGGCGATTCAGTTAAGTGGCAACCGGCTCAGCAGGGAAGTGCTATTTTCTGAAAATTAGATTGGTCCAGTTTAGGCCCCTGTCTTTATCAATAGTGGTTTCATTAACCAAAGTCGCATATCCTTTGGAAATAAAAATAGATGCCAAGCTGTCTGTATCTATAGGTGTGTATAGTTTTCCGTTTTCCCGCCAGTCAGATTGATTGGTATCTCGGTAAGAAATTAAAATACAGCTTTTATTGCCAGCCAGAGAGTCAAATCGATCACAGGCCAATTTAATGTTGTCGACGGTCAAATGCATCAATACGGCTGAACAAAAGATATTTGAGAATTCCTCCCCTATCGTATTTTCGAGTTCTGGTAGGTAGTCATGAATAAATAGCGTTTCGGGGTAATGAAGCCTGGCAAAATTTAGCATTTCAAGAGAGCCATCAACACCAATGGCATCGAATCCATTTTGATTTAACCAGTGTGTGTCGCGTCCAATACCGCAGCCTATGTCTATGGTTTTTGCATTGGGATAGAAATAAGTTTTAGCCAATTGATAAAGTCTTTCGGGTACAAGAGTCCTGTGTAGGTCACTGATTGAGTGGGCATCCTGGTTGTAGGTGTCTATTGTTAATGTGTCCATGCTTATCCTAATTGCCAGTCAGTCTGTTGATTGTAGCGTTGTTTAAGGCGTTCGATATCGGACTCAGAATTTAAAAAGGCTGAGGTTTCGCTGTGACCTAATGTCATTTGAAAAAGACTTTTATACACTGTCTTAAAAATGTTTGAACGCAATTCGTTAATGAGCGGTTGCGCACTAATCTGCGAACTAATCGGCAATCTAAAAAAGGCTTTTTCGGTATTAATTAATTGAATTTCAAGCTTTTTTATTTGTTTTTTCTGCGAACTAAATTTGAGTTTCCGGTTTCTTCAGGTGCAAAACGGCGTGCAAAACTTTCCAGAGTCTTTGGGAAAAAAGCGTTGAAAAGTTTCCATCTCAGAGTTCGATGTTGGTTTTTTGCCTGATCGATGACGGCAACTATTAATCGACAAAGTTGACAACTTTTTGACGCTTTCCTAGGTAAACAAATTTATCGATTAAAAATCTGCGCGAAAAACTGAGCGGAAAAAGGATTGAAATTTCACTTGTTTGATGAGTTAAGCCCTTGATAATTATTGGTTATTATCATTTATTTTTGAGCGGAATCGCATCGTAATTGCGCGGTAAAAAGAGCAGATGCAATAACAAATTTTTGGCCTCTTGAAGGCTTATTTTATCCTGCGTGACACCAGCAAGCGAAAACACGAGGCGGCTCTGTATGTTTCCCGATGCCTGGCACTATTTTGGCGGTATAAAAGCCGGTAATATCGCGCTAAAACCGTTAACGGGGGATGTCAGTCATGGACTACACTGCAATTCTTGAAGCACTCAATAAAGCCTCTCTGTTTGATTTACATCGATTACAGTCTGCCATTTATCAGGAACTCATCAATCCGGTGCGGGTAGAGCAGGTAAAGGCGCAATTGAAAGTCGGCCAATCGATTAGCTATTTTGATCCACAAGTCAACGGCTTGATCGATGCGGTGATCTTGAAGATTCAAAAGAGCCGTTGCCTGGTGAGAAACGTCAAAGACCAGAAAAATTGGAATATCCCGTTTTATTACCTCAATCTGGATGACGTTGATACGGCGATTCAACCCAAACCGTATACCACCGGGATTCCCAAAAGTGCATTGCAAATCGGTACGTGGGTGGGATTCAGGGGCCGGGACGACCACGAACTGTTCGGCGAAGTCATCCGGCTGAACCCTAAAACAGCCACTGTCAAGATCAGTGAGCAGCATACTTGGCTAGTGCCTTATTCACGTTTGTTTCCTGTCATCGATGGCACGTCGTATGACGCGAATCCTACGCAAGCGTCGCTGTTTATCGAACATGACGAGGTGTAGTGGTCCAATGACTTACAGGCTGCGCGTGTGCACGCTGATAATCCCGTCGAAAACTGCACGGCGCTATCGAACGCGTGACGTTCCATAGCGAAGCCTGAACGGCAGACAGCAACGGTTGATTCCGACTATTTGCCACTTCTAAAAGCCGGCATCCTCTCTTCTCAAAACGCATTGAAATAGTCACGAGATCAAGAATAACATTTCAAGACCATTTTCGAGAACCGCAATGCCTTGATTTCGCGTGCCCCGCCGGCTGCCTTGGCGGGCTTGCACAAACCTACGCTTTCAAGAAGAAGGCCTTTATGGCACCAACAGGCTTGAGGTTGAAAGTAGTCGGCCGATTTTGCAATCAGCCTTTATCACACCCACGCGGGACAAGCCACGACGCACTGGGTTTATCATGCTTCACATAATCGGCAACCGGTATATTTTCCCCTGTAAGACGCTGTATGTCGTCAACAGTCACCCGATATCGATCCAAGTTTTTTCGGGTTGCCTCGGTTGAATTGGGCACAATCCAGGCTATCGCGCGTTGATCTTGTCCGGATCCTCTAATGAGGACCTTCCAGAAGGCGTCCGGTGTTTCGACGCCGTGGCTGTCTAAAAAATAGTCATCTTCAGGATTGTGCCCCCAGATAACCCCGCCGATCACTAATAGTTCATCGATATCTCGATAGCATTCAATGATTTCCTCTGTTAACGCCCAAGCCCCGCGATTCATTTGCGCAGTCTGGGGCAAGATGTTGGTCATGTAGTTGGTTTGTTTGATTGCCTTTTCTGAGCTATCCAGATGGTTGGCCGGGACTTGGTGACCACGATCATAGCCGTGCCCATAGGCTTTTGTTGATTTTTGCTGGCATGCGGCGGGCACGGACGGATCAAAGAAAAAATCGGGGTATCGCTTAAACTGTCCGGTGTCATGCTGAGCGGTATATCGAAATTTGATTGGCGCGCGTTTTGAACAATCCAGCCAAACGGTGAAGCCCTCGTAATCTAGCTGGAGTAGTTTGGCTGGTGGTGACGCGTGGGCAGGACTTGGCGTACGGGCCGCTGCCGGCAAGGCTTGATCAACCGCATGGCGTTTGGCGACTGGCTGTGCCTTTGATGGGTGGCAGTGGTACTCGCCGGTTTTTTTATCTGTGTGACAACCGTCAGGATTCAGACCGCCCGGGTGGGCATGACTAATCAACGGGATTGTCAGTAGGCAGAAAAGTAACGGTAATCGTTTAATATTCATCGGTTGGTGACATGACAGTTTTAACGAGTAGGCGCCAGACTATTGGCAAACGATTGAACTGGCTCACTCGTTATAAGCGGGGATTGTTCACTGTTTAAAAAGTCGGTGTGCTGACTATACACCAGGTTGTTGCGTTCTTGTTCCTTGGTGATGCATAACGCCTGCTCAATACGGCCTGCGTTAATAGCGCGCTTACATTCCTTGTGTTGCCTTATTAACACCTTGATATTTGCGGCCTGAGACGTTTCAAAAAGAAA
>JBJSYX010000247.1:0-3127 GCA_046090005.1 Methylomonas sp.
AAGTTGGATTTTTTTCATGATATTTCTCGGTAATTAAACTTATTAATTGGGTGGCTAATTGCTGTTTATCAGTCATGGCTAAATGGCGTTGACCATCCGCCCAATAGACAGACAAAGCGTTGCGATCGCTATCAAAACCACCTTCGGCTTGGCCGACATAATTGGCGGCGATTAAATCAAGGTTTTTGCTATGTAACTTGCCGAGCGCGTAGCTTTCAAGCTCATCGGTTTCAGCGGCAAAACCGACCGTAAACGGTTTATTGGCTAAACGGGCGACGCTGGCAACAATATCGGGATTTTTCTGTAAATGAATTACCGAATTATCGTCTGGCTGTTTCTTGATTTTTTTCGCTTCAACTTGCGCGGCACGGTAATCAGCAACCGCAGCGGCACCAATATAAATATCGGTGTTGGCGATTTGGCTGATCACGGCATCGTGCATTTCCAAAGCGGTTTCAACGTTGATTAGCTTGGCTTGAGCTGGGGCGGTTAATTGCACAGGCCCACTCACCAAAGTCACATTAGCACCCGCATCAAGCGCGGCTTGCGCCAGCGCATAACCCATTTTGCCTGAGCTACGATTGCTAATGAAACGCACTGGGTCAAGCGGTTCGCGGGTAGGGCCAGCGCTAATCAAGACATTAACACCTTGCAACGCGCAATTATTGGAACGGTTTAACAAAACATCGCAAATCGCTGCTGGCTCGCTCATGCGACCAAAACCCAATTCACCACAGGCTTGCTCGCCGCTTTCCGGGCCGATAAATTTGACGCCATGCTGTTTTAATTTGGCGACATTCTCTTGCGTTACTGGCTTATGCCACATGGCTTGATTCATCGCGGGAGCAATAAAAACCGGCGATTCGGCGGCTAGATATAACGTGGACAATAAATCATCAGCCAAGCCATGAGCGAGTTTTGCCAACATATCGGCAGTTGCTGGAGCGATGATTAAACAATCCGCCCAACGCGCCAAATGGATATGCCCCATCGCTTGCTCTTGGCTGAGATCAAGCAAAGCAGTATGCACTGCATGACCACTCAGGGCTTGAAAGGTTAGCGGCGTGACAAATTGCTGTGCAGCAGCAGTCATCACCACCCGAACCTCAGCTCCGCTTTTGCGGAGCAATCGCACTAATTCGGCTGATTTGTAAGCAGCAATACCGCCGCAGACAGCTAATAAAATTCGCTTATTAATGGCTATATCCAAATACTGGAGGGATAAGGCATCACGCTTAACTAGCGTGACAGAAAATTGCAGGTGGCAATTATGGCAAAAACCCCCCTTCACTTCTACGCTTAACGCTGTTTTTTGCGTAATTTGGGAGTGATGATGAGTATTAAAGATTGGCCAGAAGACGAGCGTCCACGAGAAAAACTGTTACAACGTGGGGTTGGTGCCTTGACCGATGCCGAGCTGTTAGCGATTTTTTTACGGGTTGGTGTCGCTGGGAAATCAGCGGTGGACATGGCTCGTGACTTAATCAGCGAATTTGGCTCTTTACAAGCGTTACTGGCTGCCGATCAAACTCGATTTTGTCAAAGTCATGGACTTGGGGTTGCTAAATACACGCAAGTTCAAGCGATTTTAGAAATGGCACGTCGGCATTTTGCGGAAATCCTCAAGCGCGGCAATGCGCTGACCAGCCCTGAAATCACTCGCGCGTTTCTTTGTTCGCAATTACGCGGTTATAGCTATGAAGTTTTCGCCTGCTTATTTTTGGACAATCAACATCGGGTGATTGCTTGGGAAGAGTTATTTCGCGGCACCATCGACAGCGCCAGCGTTTATCCCCGAGAAGTGGCCAAACGCGCTTTGTTTCATCAATCAGCAGCGGTTATTTTTGCTCACAATCATCCATCAGGTATCAACGAACCCAGCCAAGCCGACCGCCACATCACCGACAAACTCCGTCAAGCCTTAGGTTTATTTGATATTCGGGTGTTGGATCATTTTATTGTGGGTGATGGCTTTCCATATTCATTTGCTGAACACGGTTTAATTTGAAACAAAAAAGCCGATTAAAAAATCGGCTTTTTTCAAGCTCAAGACAGTTAAGCTAATTAACCAGCGACTCGATCAATAATCCCTTCCGCTTGTTTAGCAAAGGCTTTCAAATCGCCTTTTTTAACCGTTTCACGCGGAATCACAATCGCGGCATCAATCGCCACATAAATGTAAACATAGTCTTTATGACGCTCAACGCGCAACATATCAGTCCAAGGGGTTTTATGTTTGCCGCCGGGTGAACGTTCTTGTAAAAACTCCGGCTCAATTGTCAGAGAATGAATCCCAAACATCGCTGCTTTTTCAGCTTTGGTGTATTGATTAAAAAACTGACGACGCATGTCGATTTTCATCACAAACGGTGAAGCAATCCCCCAGCCCAATGCTAACAAGGTAATGTAGGCGGTGGTCCACATATCCTGATAATAGACATAGTAAAACAAGCCAAACACCAACATCACACCCGGCACCAACAAACGGTTCTGGCGGATTTTCTTCTGCATTTCAGGGTCTTGTGCCAATCTTAATTCATTAAAATGAACAAGATCTTGTTCGCGGAATTCATATTCAAGTTCTAACATTTATATAGCTCAATAGATTGATGGATTAATGCATTTTAATTTTTGCGTGGGTACTGCGGCGGAATAAATTCGATAAGCTTAACATTGCGGTGCGAAAATAGCCGTGAATAGCGACTTGGTGCATTTTGTACAACGACAAATAAACAATGTAGGCAATAAAGCCGCCGACACTCACCGTACCCATTAAACTACCCATCAGGCTGCCAACGGTAGTGAATTTGCCCAGCGATACCAAGGAACCGTAATCGTGATAAACGAACTTAACCGCCGGTTTATTTTTTAGACGATTAACAATGGTTTTTGCTACGGTCGACGCTTGTTGATGCGCAGCTTGAGCACGCGGCGGCACATTGCCAGTATGACCTTCCCAAGCACAAGCGGCACAATCACCAATTGCAAAAATATTGTCATCACTGGTTTTTAACGTTTGATCAACGACCAGCTGATTGATGTGATTGGTTTCCAGGCCGTCGAGATTTTTCATCCAATCCGGCGCTTTAATTCCCGCCGCCCAGACTTTTAAATCCGCTTCAAACAC
>JBJSYX010000248.1:0-8931 GCA_046090005.1 Methylomonas sp.
GAAGAAAACCTACAACAACAGGAATAAATCATGTATCCATTGTTACAACTGTTTTTAGAAATCACCGCCTTTCGCAAAGGGCCGCAGGATGTACCGACTGCGTCTTGGTTGTTGCCTTTTGTGGGGATGTTTTATGTAGGCATCAACTTAGCCGTTTTGTTGTTAAGCAGCGATTTAAGCACTGCCTTGATGCAAGTCGCGGTGGATTTTGCTTTGATGAGTGCGTTTATCTGGCCTTTGTTATTTGTCTCAGACAAAATCAATCGTTACCGGCAAACGTTAGCGGCTTTGCTGGGGACTGATGCGGTGATTAATTTCTTTGCATTGCCAGCGGTGGCCAGTTTGAATAATGAAGCGACCGATTTGGGATTTTTTGCCATGTTAATTTTAATGATGTGGCATTGGGCGGTGACAGGGCATATTTTTCGCTATGCCTTGGATCGGCCATTATTTTTTGGGTTGGGTGTGGCGTTTTTATATTTGCTGATTTCTTCGCAAGTGTTGGAAGCGTTGTTTCCTGTGGTGGCGATGGCGCCTGCGCCAAGCCCTGATTTGTAAGTTCTGTTGTAACCTCAAACAATAACAATAAAAGGTAAGCATTATGTTAGGACGTATAACCAGTTTCGACGACAAAACTCAAACCGGTGTGATTAAGCATCAAGACCAGTTTTATGAATTCCATCTTGATCAATGGAGTTCAGATTCTGTGCCAAAAGTCGGAGACGATGTTGATTTTGATCACGAGGAAGGCAGAGTCACTGATGTTGGCTTGGTTGGTGCTTATCTGTCAGGCATTCAGCCCGTGAAAAGCCAGAAATTGGCGGGGATTTTGGGCTTGGTATTTGGCGCGATTGGTTTGCATCGACTCTATTTAGGTTTTTGGGGCTTAGGCATTGCACAGGCTGTGATTACCGTGGTGACCGGTGGGTTTGGTGTGGTGTGGGGATTTTGTGAAGGGGTTTTGATTATCACCGGACACATTACCAAGGATGCCAAAGGGCGGCCTTTGAAATAACAAGGGTTGATTAAATGGATTGTGAGTTGAGTTATCAATGATAGATACGCTGTATATTGAAAAAGCGGTAGAAAAACATCCTCGGGTTTTAGCGATACAAAAACGCTTTCCCGAGGCAAGGGTGATCTATTGTGAGCGCTACGGCGAGGTGTTTAATCCTAAATCGCAAAACTTTCGCTTACAAAAACAAAATCCAGCCTTGATTTTGGCGGAAAAATATCAAAAATTTGTCTTACCAACACCGGCGGCTTATGGCATTGGCAGTGAGCATAATTATTATTTTTCCCACATGCTCAACTGTTTATACGACTGCCGTTATTGCTTTCTGCAAGGTATGTATCAATCAGCGAATTATGTGTTGTTTGTTAATTACGAGGATTTTCAGCGTCAAATTCGCGACATTTGCTACCAAACCCCTGATCAGCCGATTTATTTTTTCTCCGGTTATGATTGTGACAGTTTGGCTTTGGAACCGATTACCGGCTTTGCGGAAGCATTTTTGCCTTTGTTGGCAGAATTGCCAAATGCTTGGTTAGAGTTACGCACCAAAAGTACCCAAATTAGAAGCCTGTTAAATCGCCAACCGTTAAGGCAATGCGTGGTGGCATTTAGTTTGTCGCCTGATGATGTGGCGGATAAAGTTGAAGCGAAAGCACCGAGTTTGGCAAAACGTTTGGAAGCGGCAGCCAAACTACAGCAACAAGGTTGGCCAATTGGTTTGCGATTTGATCCTTTGATTTATCAGCATAATTATCTACAACATTACCGGATGCTATTTGAACAGGTGTTTCAGCAAATTGATGCCAACCAAGTGCATTCCGTCAGTCTAGGGGTGTTTCGTTTGCCGGAACAATATTTCAAAAAAATCCAAAAACTCTATCCCGATGAAAAATTAATGGCCAGCCCATTTCAAACCAGTTCAGGTATGGTGTCTTATCGCGCCGAATTGGAAGTTAAGATGATGCAGGATTGCACCGATATGCTATTGCAATACATTCCCGAAGCTAAATTGTTTCCATGCAAACTGTAAAACGCACGGTGTTAGTTACTGGCGCAAGCTCTGGAATTGGGCGAGCCATTGCTCGGCAACTGCTACAACAGGGGCATCAAGTGATTGGTGTCTCACGCAATTGTCAGCAGTTTCAATATCCTCATTCGCACTTTAGCGCGGTGGAATTGGATTTGGCCAAACTGGACAGCATTGCTGGATTTGCCAAGCAAGTTCAACAAGATTATCCAGCATTAGATGCGGTAGTATTTGCCGCCGGTTATGGTCAATTTGGTGGTTTGGAGCAATTTTCGTTTGCCCAGATTGAGCGCTTGATGAGGGTGAATTTCACTGCCCAAGCACATTTGACTCGGGCCTTATTGCCAAAGTTAAAACAAAAAACGCACAGCAATTTAATTTATATTGGTTCGGAAGCCGCTTTAAAAGGCAGTCGTAATGGCAGTATTTATTGTGCTAGTAAATTCGCATTACGAGGATTTAGTCAGGCTCTGCGTGACGAATGTGGTAAAACATCGGTACGAGTCGCCTTGGTTAACCCGGGCATGGTGGCGACGGCTTTTTTTGATAATCTGTCATTTGCACCCGGCCAAGCGTTGCAGGCTGAAGATGTAGCTGATGCCGTGAGTTATATTTTGCAAGCGGGACATCATTGTGTGATTGATGAAATTAATCTGAATCCTGCTAATAAAATTATTGAATTTAAAAAATAAACCTTCGTAATGCTAACGAAACTCATCGTTTACGCCGCCTATTATTTAAAATCTTCTGAAACCTATAAAAACAGCAAACTGTTTTTTTATAATTTGTTGGAAAATCCAAATAGCCCAGCTAAATCTTATTTTGATATGTTTATGACGGGGTTAATTGTCTTAAGCATATTTTTCTTATTGTACGATGTCGAACATGAAGCGAGTCCAATGGGTGGGTATATTGAACAGGCTATTTTGGCGGTATTTGCCTGTGAATACGTCTTAAGGTTTTGGATTTATTCAGATAGCCATATTATTATTCTCGAAGAGCATGAAAAGTCGCAATACCTGAACATTAAGTTTAGTTTTTATAAGGCATTGAAAAGGGCGGTTGCTAAAAAAATCGAATACATTTTTTCACCATTTGCAATTATTGATTTATTAGCCATTTTGCCTAGCTATAGACCCTTGCGAATTTTACGTGTATTTTTGGTTTTCAGGTTGTTTAAATTATTTCGCTATTCCAGTAGTGCGAAATTATTTTCTGATGTATTGGCTAGTAAACGCTTTGAGTTATTAACGCTGATGATGTTTACTGGATTTTTGATTTTTATCGCGAGTGTTTCTGTTTATGTATTTGAATATCCAGAGCCAGAAAGTAAAATTAAAAGTCTATTTGATGCAGTATATTGGGCGATTGTTACCTTGGCAACAGTTGGCTACGGGGATATTATTCCGCATACCATCGGTGGTCGTTTAGTAACGATTTTATTGATTCTCACCAGCTTAGGGATTTTATCGTTTTTCACATCAATATTAATTGCTGCATTTAACGAGAAAATGCCGGTTTTGCGTGAAAATCGGGTTTATTCTGAATTGGAGCGTTATAAAAGTTTTATTATTATTTGCGGTTATGGGCGAGTGGGTCAGGAAGTTGCCAAACAATTAAGTAACGATGGGCAGAAATTTATTGTTATTGATAAAAAAGCCCCTAATGTTGAGCTGGCTAAACGCGATGGTTATTTGTCGATACAAAATGATGCCAGTAAAAATGAAGTATTATTAAGTGCCGGTATTTGTCGCGGTGCTTCTGCGATTTTATGCGTGACTGGTGATGACGTCACCAATGTCTATGTCACCTTAACTAGCCGCAATCTGAACAAAAATATTCGCATTATTTCCAGAACTAATCGCCATGATAATGTTAGCAAGCTTTATCAAGCGGGTGCCGATCATGTGATTAGGCCGTTTGAAATTGCCGGTTTGTTGGCCGCAGAGTTTTTAGGCCAGCCAGTGGCATTTGAGGCGATTTCGGGGATTTTGCAAAATCAGGCCGATATTGTCATGGAAACGGTTTTGGTTGGCGAAGGCTCATGTTTAGATAACCAACCGATTTCTAAATTAGAGTTAAGCGATAAAAAATTAAGTTTGATTGGGGTAATTAGTGCTAATCCAATCCATTTTAAGCATAAAAATAAATATCAAGTTAAGCAGCAACACTTTTATTTTAATCCTGAGCCAAAATTCATTTTAAGGAATGAAGATATTTTAGTGATTTTAGGGCGTAAATACGGCATTGATCATTTTCGCGATCAAATCGAAAAGCATCGATTATTAGCCAGGAAAATATCATGAAGCAGGTAGCGGTATTTGGTTATAACCGCTTATCGGTCGAGGTGGTTAGTCGCCTAGATAAGCAACAGTATCAAATTATTGTGATTGATCATATTGCTGAACATATTGAGTTGGCAGTTGAAGATGGTTTCCAAGTAGAAAATATCGATTTCCGAGTTGATGATGATTTGCGTTCGGTAGGGATAGGTTCTAGTGTTGATACGTTATTTTGTTTCTTCGAAGAAGATTCTGAAAATGTGTTTTTAACATTATCAGCAAGAGCATTGGATAAAGACCTGAATATTATTGCTATTGTTGAAACACCTGAATCAGCAGAAAAGTTGCGTGTTGCGGGGGCTAATAAAATTATCGATCCGTATGAAATATGTGGGCGCAAAATTCATGACATGCTTAAAAGACCGGATATTACTAATATTTTCGATCATACAGTTTTTGGTCGGCATGATTTGAATTTAGCCGAAGTCGTGATTCCAGAAAATAGTTATTTAGCTAATACTTATGCTAGTCAGCTGCAATTAAATACCCAGTATAATTTGATTTTAATCGGCATTGTTAATAAGCAAATTAGTGAGCAATTAAATTTTGTTGTAGAAGATGTAGACCGGCGTTTAAATGTTGGTGATATTTTGGTGATTTTAGGCCCTTCACGGGAAATTAGAGCGTTTAAAAAGGATGTCGAAAATGAATTTAGTAAAAATTAGTTCGCGTAGTGGCTTCTTGTTAGGTTTTTTGGGTTGTGTATCAGTATTGATGGTCGGGGCTTATTTGCAATTTATTGAAGAATTAGAGCCTTGCCCATTATGTATTTCACAACGTTTAGCCTTTGTTGCGACGGGTTTGATATTTTTAATTGCTGCTATTCATAATCGTGGCACTCAGTGGTATGCGATATTGGCAGCTATTTCGGCTTTAGTTGGTGCAAGCGTTTCAGCGCGTCATGTTTGGTTACAACACTTACCACCAGAGGAAGTACCCGAATGCAGCCCGGGGTTGGAATATGTGTTTCAGCATTTTCCTTTGGCCGACACGATTAAATTGATGCTGACAGGAACGGGTGAGTGTGCAAAAGTCGATTGGACTTTGTTAGGCTTGGCTATTCCGTCTTGGGCTTTGATGGCCTTTTTAGGATTGGCGGGGTTGGCTGCTTATTCTGGATGGTTTAAAAAATCTTAACTAACCGCATCCTGAAAACTTTGCACCAAAATAAGCAAGTACTTGGCAACTTATGCACAAAATTAGGGATAAATCTCGCGACTAAGTCAGCAAGCAGGTTTGGTATTTAACATAGCTTAATTATTTTTTAACTAATTGATTTTTAAATAATAAAAAACATCATTAAGTTCTAGGCAATTTAACAAAATTACAATAAAAACCGATACCAAGCGAGTTTTTCCCATTATTATCCACAGAGTTATCCACAGCTTTTGTGGGTAACTCAAATTTCTCATGACTGGTAAGCAGATAGCGTACTTTTGTCAAAAATACTTCAACTTGTATGCTTAATTCAGACACATTACCTACCGTGATTTTAGAGCTGGCCTTAGCGGTGCCAATTGATCGGGTGTTTGATTACCTTGCACCAATTGGTTATACCGCAGCAGATTTTTCGCCCGGTATGCGAATGTTGGTACCGTTTGCTAATCGGCAAAAAGTCGCGGTGTTGTTGGCGGTTAAATCCAGTTCTGACTTTGAACTGGACAAGCTGAAATCGGTGTCGGAAATTCTTGATCCAGCCCCCCTGTTATCCGCTCAAGATATACAGTTATTGATTTGGGCTAGTCGTTATTACCATCATCCGCTGGGCGAAGTATTAGCGACTGCGTTTCCGGTGTCGTTAAGACAGGGCAAGCCAGCGCAATTAGACCAAGAACGCTTTTACGGCTTGACTGAAAGCGGCCAACAAATGCCGTTGGAAAAGTTGAAACGCGCCTTTAAACAACAAACACTGTTAGCTTTGTTTCAAAGCCAAAACCGTAAGATTGGCGCATCGGAATTGATTGCTGACAAAGTAGCATTGAAAGCCTTATTGGATAAAGGTTTGCTAACAGAGCAGCAAAATACGATTATCGAGCCGACAGCTTTGGTGATAAATCAGCCTTTATTAGCCAACGCCGAGCAACAAGCCGCGATTGATGCAATCATCGCCAGCCTTGGCGGTTTTAATGTTGCTTTATTAGAAGGTGTAACCGGCAGCGGCAAAACCGAAGTTTATATGCAAGCCATCGCTGCCGCGCTTGAACAAGGTTTACAGGTGCTGGTGTTATTGCCGGAAATCACTTTAACCCCGCAGCTGGAAAATCGGTTTCGACAACGCTTTGCCGTGCCCATCGTCACTTTTCATTCCAAATTGACCGATAACCAGCGCTTAAATGCTTGGCTACAAATGCAGCAGGGCAGGGCGGCGATTATGCTTGGTACTCGCTCGGCGCTGTTTACACCATTGGCTAGGCCGGGTTTGATGATTTTGGACGAGGAGCATGACAACTCATTTAAACAGCAAGAAGGTTTCCGCTTTTCGGCGCGTGATGTAGCAATTGCTCGCGCCAAAAATCTAGGGATTCCGGTGGTATTGGGTTCGGCAACCCCGTCTTTGGAAAGTTTATTGAATGTCGAGCGTCAACGTTACCAACTTTTACATTTACCGACTCGGGCCGGTAATGCGGTCGAGCCAGTGTTTCAATTATTGGACATTCGCAATAAGCGAATGCTGGGCGGTTTGTCCGAACAATTGATTAGTGCGATTCGTAATACCTTGGATAAAGGCCAGCAGGTGTTGTTGTTTTTAAATCGGCGTGGTTTCGCGCCCGTGCAGATTTGTCATGGTTGTGGCTGGGTATCGCGTTGTCAGCGTTGTGATGCCAATTTAGTGATTCACGCCGCCGATGCAGTATTGCGTTGTCATCATTGCGGCAGTGAACAGGCTTTAATCAAACAATGCCCCGCGTGTAAAACCGGCGAATTACAAGCCTTGGGCATGGGCACTGAACGAATTGAACAAGTGTTAACTAGCCTGTTTGCGGATAAAACCGTGATTCGTTTAGATCGAGATAGCACCCAACGCAAAGGCGCGTTGGAAAATTATCTCCAGCAAATTAATAACGGTGAAGCCGACATTATTTTAGGGACGCAAATGTTGGCCAAAGGTCACCATTTTCCATCGGTGACTTTGGTAGCGATTTTGGATATTGATAGCGGCTTGTTTAGCATTGATTACCGTAGCGGCGAGAAGCTAGCACAAATGATTGTGCAAGTGGCAGGAAGGGCGGGACGGGCTGATAAGCAGGGCAGGGTGATTCTGCAAACCCGTCAACCACAACACCCTTTATTGCAAACCCTGATTACTAGCGGTTATCGAGCGTTTGCCAATGCGGCTTTACAAGAACGCCAACAAGCCCAATTACCGCCATTTAGTTATCAAGCTTTATTCAGAGTTCATGCCGCCAATCGCGAACACCCGCAACAATTCTTACAAGCCTTGGTCGAACAGATTGCCGAAATTAACGATGGCAAAATCAGCGTTTTGGGGCCAGTCACTGCTCCGATGGCGAAACGAGCCGGGCAGTTTCGGTTTCAATTATTATTACAAAGTCCGCAACGGCAGGCTTTACATCAGTTATTAGACGATTTATTGCCAAAGCTGGTTAAGCTAAAACACAGTAAAAAAGTGAAATGGTCGTTAGATGTGGATCCTCAGGATTTGTATTGATTTAAAATGGATAAAATAGTAGCTATTAATTGAATTAAATGCTTAAAATGGACTTTATTGTATCCATAATGGCTATTGACGATGTGGTCTTTATTATCAGTTACCGATGTGCAGTCAGCATTGCGTGAGCACATTAAGCAGCAACGCAAACACTTAAAATTATCGCGTCAGGCATTGGCTGAGCGCAGCACCGTTCCAGCCTCTACAATTAAAAAATTTGAAACCACTGGGCAAATCTCGCTACGGCAATTTTTGTTGTTATGGCAAAGCGTTGATGAGCTTTCTGGTTTGCAGCAACTCACACAAACCAAGCAGAAATCACAAGCCAAAATGCCGACCAGCATTGACGAGGTACTGAATGCAGATTAAGCCGGTGAAACAGTTAGAAGTCTGGCGGACTTTTAGTGATGGTAAGCGTTGTTTGGTGGGACGGCTAGCCCAAAATCGACAAGGGGTATTTTTCCAATATCACCCTGATTATTTAGCCAGTTTTGCCAATTTATCACCGTTTAGTTTACGCTTCGATTCAACGCTTCAATTAGGGGCGCGTGAGCCGCATCATGGTTTACACGGCGCATTTGCTGATTCTTTGCCTGATGGTTGGGGCTTGCTGTTAATGGATCGCGTGTTTCGACAAGCAGGGATTTTACCGACGCAAATTACCGCTATGGATAGATTGGCTTTTGTTGGTGCGAGTGGGGTAGGGGCTTTGAGTTACCAACCGGTTTCTGATCTTAAACAGGCTGATGATAGCGCGAATATCAGTCTGGCTGAAATAGGGCTACAGGCACAGGCGGTTTTTGAGGGACAAACCTCGGAAGTTTTGGTGGCTTTGGTCAACGCCGGTAGTTCAGGCGGGGCAAGGCCGAAAGCACAA
>JBJSYX010000249.1:0-3358 GCA_046090005.1 Methylomonas sp.
CAGTAAAAAGCCATCGGCAATTTCGGCTAATTCACTCAATGCTTGTTGATTGTCGATACACAAAGGGTGCTGGTGACGATTGCCGCTAGTGACAACTAATGGGCTTGGTATCGCTTGGGCGATTAGATAATGTAGCGGCGAAGCGGGGAGCATGATGCCGAGTAATTGATTGTGTTCGGCAACTGCTTTGGCAACCGTATTGGTAGCACGACGTTGAAGCAAAACGATTGGTGCAGCGGCTGAGGTTAAAGCGGCTTGTTCAGGTTCAGAAATAAAACCCAGTGGTTCGGCAGCATGAAGGTCGGTAACCATCAAGGCTAAGGGTTTGTAAGGGCGTTGTTTTCGTTGCCGCAAGCGTTCCACTGCGGCTTGATTGTTGCCATCGACCAATAGTTGGAAGCCACCAATGCCTTTCAGGGCTAAGATTTTGCCTGCTTGTAATAGTTCGATGGCTGATTTGATGGGGTTGCTATGGTTTGCGCTGTCTGTCGAGATGAATTCCAGATTTGGTCCACAAGCAGGGCAACTGAGGGTTTGGGCATGAAAACGTCGATTACTTGGGTTTTGATAATCTTGTTCACAAGCTGGGCAAAGCTGAAATGCTGCCATGCTGGTATTCGCTCGATCAAATGGCTGAGCTTGGATAATGCTGTAACGTGGCCCGCAATGACAACAACTGGTAAACGGATAACGGTAAAAGCGGCTGTTGGTATCGGTTAAATCGCTAAGGCAAGCAGGGCAGGGCGCAAGGTCAGGCATGATAAAGGCCGAGGGCTTGCCATCGGCTTGGCTGGGGATAATTTGAAAATCAGTGAACCGGCTGGGTGGTGTTTCGCTGATGGCTAAGCGATGAATTTCAGCAAACGGCGGTAATTGAGCTTTTAAGGCATTGAGGAAGTTTTGCTGTTGATTAGCTTGGCCTTGGATAACGATCACCACGCCTTGTGCATGGTTGGCGACATAGCCGAGTTGCTGAAATTGGTGAGCGAGTTGGAAAATGAACGGTCTAAAGCCAACGCCTTGGATTTGGCCTTGAAGCTTAATCGTTAGTTGTTTGATCGACATTGAGAAAACAGCGAATTCAAACTGTTTGCGAGGCAAACAGTTTGAATAGAGAAGGGCAGATTAGAAATATCGCCCATTAATCAAAAAGTGTACGGCGATACTGCCAATGTAGCCGACCATAATCACTGGCATCCATTTCAAATGGGCACTAAAAGTATAAATGCCTTTCATTTGCCCCATCAAGCCGACGCCAGCTGCCGAACCAATCGCCAATAAGCTACCGCCGACACCTGCGGTTAAGGTCACTAATAACCATTGGCCTTGAGAAATATCAGGGTGCATGGTGAGTACCGCAAACATGATAGTGCCGTTGTCGATAAAGGCTGACAAAATGCCGACAATGATATTGGCGATGGTTGGGTCCATGCCAACATAAAGTACGTCAGATGCGAGGGTTAAATAGCCGATAAAGCTTAAGCCACCAACACTAATCATCACACCGTAGAAAAATAACAAAGTATCCCATTCCAATGCCGCCACGCTTTTGAACACATCGAAATGTTGGTTTTTATTTTCAGCAGGTGCTTCCACATCATAGAGTTTGTAGACATGAGCAAACTCATTGATTTTATTGCTGTCTTTATGGCTAGTTTTTTGCAAGTAAAAGCCTAAAAACTTCAGATAAGTTAGGCCGGCCAACATACCGGCAGCGGGTGGCAGTTTTAATAGGTTTTCAAAACAAACTGCGGTGACAATCGTCAATAAAAACAAGAAAATCATTGCCACTGCGCCACGCTTCATCACAGGCGCATTGCCTACAGCAGCGGGTTGTTGATTAGGAATCCAGAAGTGCATGATGAGTGCGGGTAATGCAAAATTGACTACTGCTGGTAGAAATAGGGAATAAAAGTCCACGAACGGCACTACCCCGCTTTGCCAAACGAGCAGAGTTGTAATGTCACCAAAAGGGCTGAACGAGCCGCCAGCATTGGTGGCAACCACAACGTTGACGCACGCCAAGGTAACAAATCGACGATTGTCTTTGCCCATCGCCAAAATCACGGCCCCCATTAACAATGCAGTGGTGAGATTGTTGCAAATTGAAGACATGAAAAACGACATGATGCCGGTAATCCAAAACAATTTGCGATAGCTAAAGCCTTTGCTTAATAGCCAGACTCGTAGATTATCGAATACACCACGATCTTCCATCGCGTTCAGGTAAGCCATTGATACCATGATGAATAGGAATAATTCGGCATAGCCTTCTAAGCAAGCGCGAAACGCATGACCGGCTTGTTCGCCCATGCCGCCAGACACGTAAATTGAACCAATAAAAGCCCAGATTAAGCTGGCGGCTAATACCATCGGTTTAGATTTATTAAGTTCGGTGACTTCTTCGGTCATTGCTAAAAAATAGGCAAACGCAAACACGCCAATTGCCGCATAACCCACCCAATGATGGGTGAGATTTAGGGCTTGACTAGTTGCTTCAGCATCGGCCCAAGCGATTAGCGGTGATAAAGTCAGCAAAAGGAATAGTGACAAACGTGCAAGCACTGTGAACTCCAACTTGATAAAAGGTGTTAAGGCAGGACAACAAAACACGGCAGAGGATGCCATGATATTGCTGTTTTGCCATGCCTACAGGCTTGTAGGCATGGCGACAGGCACGATTAAGCGATTAACCGTTGTCAGTTTCTAGCAGATAAGTCAGCCACAAGGATGACAGTTTTTCTTGAACGGTGTTTTGTCTTAGACGCGCACGCAGATTATCGAAATCAACATAATCCAGCGCTTGGTCTTGGTTGTAACAAGTATAAGTAAAGCTGATGTCGCCACTGTCTGGATCAACGTGTTTGCATAAGCACTGAGCGCAGACGCCTTTCATCATGCATTGCATCGGCGAGTTGATAGAGCCAATCGCTTCGTGGTCGGCTTTCAGGTAAGGTTTCAAGATGCCATGACGAGCATCTTTTACTGCTGCCATCATCCGATCAGAACCAATTACTACCAAATGCTCGACGTCTTGAAGACGCAATGCTGTGTCGCCCATTTCGCCTTTGGCAAATGACACCATTGCTTGGACGATATTGCCAACGAATGACTTGTCTTGTGGACGGGTTGGGGTAATTGCTTCGTTGCCCGGTTTATCATCCACCGCCCAGACGATGACGTCAGAAGCGTCTTCGATGTCAGAGACTCGGAATAAATCTTCACGGTTACGGTAGCCAGCAAAGTAAATCACTTTGTTGCCCGCAGAACGCAAGGCTTTACCGATAGAGAACAACACCGCATTGCCCAAACCACCACCTAATAACAAGACGGTTTTGTTGCGTGGGATTTCGGTTGG
>JBJSYX010000250.1:0-7234 GCA_046090005.1 Methylomonas sp.
TATGGTTTTGCCAACGGCTTAGCAGTTGCAGTGGAACAAGCGATGCCAATTTATCTGCGCGATAAAGTCGCAAAAAAGCAACGTGAAAGATAGGTTACAATGGCTTTTGTTTTATAAGCCGTGATTGTTGTTGCTAATGGCCCAATTCTTTGAAATACATCCCGAAAATCCCCAGCTACGTTTAATAAAACAAGCGGTTGAGATTATTCATAAAGGCGGCGTGATTGTTTATCCCACCGATTCTGCTTACGCTTTAGCTTGCCATATAGGCGATAAAAATGCGATGGATACTATCCGTCGAATTCGTCGCTTGGATGAAAAACACGATTTCACCTTAATGTGTAGCGATTTAAGCCAAGTGTCTAACTTTACCAAGATGGGTAACGATGCCCATCGCTTGATTAAAAAGCTGACACCGGGGCCGTTTACTTTCTTATTAGATGCGACTCATGAAGTACCTCGTCGTTTACAGCATCCGAAAAAGAAAACCATTGGCGTACGAATTCCCGATCACAAAGTCGCGCAAATGCTATTAGAAGAATTAGGTGAGCCTTTACTGACGACTACTTTGATTTTGCCAGACGAAACTGAAGCTATGCCTGATCCTTACGAAATTCGTCAAATTTTGGAGCATGAATTAGCGTTGGTGATGAGTGTCGGTTATATCGAAGCGCAATCGACGACTGTCATCGCCTGTTATGATGGCGGTATGGAAATTGTTAGACAAGGCATCGGGCTTGCGCCTATGCTGGAGAAATAAACATGATGGATGAATTAACGCTGGTTCAGCGTATCGTGGTGTGGTTTTTGCCGGTGGTATTTGCAATTACTGTTCATGAAGTTGCTCACGGTTGGGTGGCAAAAAAGTTTGGTGACAATACTGCTTATCATCAAGGCCGCTTGACCCTCAATCCTTTAAAACACATCGATTTAGTTGGCACCATTATTATTCCTGGATTGCTGTTATTGACCTTTACCGGCTTTATTTTTGGCTGGGCAAAGCCGGTGCCGGTTGATGCGCGCAATTTTAAAAATCCCAGAAAAGCAATGGCGTTTGTTGCTTTAGCGGGCCCTGTCTCCAATATTTTAATGGCAGTATTTTGGGCCTTATTAGCGCGAGTAGGGGTGATATTTCATGAATATGAATTCATTTCCTTGCCACTAATTTATAGCGGTGTGGCCGGTATTAGCATCAATTTGGTATTGGCTTTAATCAATTTATTACCGATTCCACCTTTAGATGGTAGCCGGATTTTGACCGGTATTTTGCCTAGCTATTGGGCTTGGCAATACAACCGTTTAGAACGTTTTGGGTTTGCGATTTTACTGTTGTTATTAGCAACCGATTTTTTGGGCGTGATTCTGCAATACCCGATGTTTTATGCTCAACAGTTATTTTTTAGTTTGGCTGGGCTTTAACGCTGCATGGAAGCCTCAGAACAAGCTCCCATCGTTAGCGACACAATAGCCCCATTGGCATTGGTTCAAGGTCAGCCTTACGAGCTGGCACCAGATGATTTATACATCCCGCCCGATGCCTTAGAAGTATTTTTAGATGCGTTTGAAGGACCTTTAGATTTACTGTTGTATTTGATTCGTAAACAAAATCTGGATATTCTCAACATTCCGATTGCGCAAATTACCCATCAATACATCGGCTATATCGAAATGATGGATCAATTGCGCTTAGAGTTGGCGGCAGAATATTTAGTGATGGCGGCTTTATTAGCTGAAATTAAATCGCGAATGTTACTGCCCAGACAGACGGAAAGCGAAGATGAAGAAGATGATCCACGCGCCTTTTTGATCCGTAAGTTACAAGAATACGAAGCAATCAAACGGGTAGCAGAAGAAATTGATTTGCTGCCTAGGCAAGAGCGCGATACCTTTGAAGCCATTGTTGATACTTCGGCGGTATCGACGGTGCAGCAAAAATTGCCCGATGTTGATTTGAAAGACATATTGTTAGCGTTTCAAGATGTTTTAAAACGAGCCGAACGACTCACTCACCATCAAATAACCAAAGAACCTTTATCAGTCCGTGAACGAATGGCAGCCATTTTGGAAAAACTTAACAGGGCAGATTTCCTCCCTTTCGCAGCGTGTTTTACCCGAAGTGAAGGAAAAAACGGAGTGGTTGTCTCGTTTCTTGCCGTCCTTGAACTCAGCAAAGAAGGAATCATCGACATTTTCCAGCCTGAACCCTACGCCGATATTAACGTCAGAGTTCGAGTCGCCAGTTGAAAATGCTGAGCTAGACATTATTGAAGATGTTGTACCGCTTAAACCTAGAGCAAAGCGCAAACCTAAAGGTAAATCGATTGAAACGGTTTATTTGCCAGCACCACGGCGTAAAGTTAGCCGATTGCCAAAACAACGGCTTACCGACCAAAGTTGGTCGGCCGTGGTTGCAATTAACGATGTTATTGAATCGGTGGAGGAAATCAGTGAAGCGATTGAAAATCATCAGATTCCAAGTCAGCAACGGCGAATTTCAAGATTGCCGTCTTGTTTGGTTGATAAAAATGGTTGGATGTATCAGGCACCTGTTGTTATTGAAACCGTTGAACCTGTCATCGAAATTGTGGGCGTGGTTGAACAGTCCCCAGTTTCAACATTTCGTAAAGCAGTTCGATTATCGAGCCAATTATGTAATCGTCAAGGTTGGCGGCATTATCCAACCAATCTTGTTGTTCGCCACCGTTGTCCAAGATTACCGGCTATGCTGGCTTCAAAACATGATTGGCGCTATTCAGCAGTCTCGGTTAATTTGACGCTTGAGCAGTCAGTAACGCCATCTCCGACGACTTTAAACCAACCAACCACTGAGTGCGACGTGAACATTAAACGCATCGTAGAAGCCATGCTGTTTGCTGCCAATAGACCGATGAGCATTAAGCAGATTCAAGAAACCTTTCCCGAATGGCAGCAACCGAATAGTGCTGACATTCAAGATGCTTTGCGCTCGATTGCCGAAGATTATCAAGACCGTCCCGTTGGCTTAAAACAACTGGCTAGTGGCTATCGGTTTCAGGTTAAAGAAGGCATGGCGAACTGGGTTACTCGCTTGTTTGAGGAAAAACCGGCTCGCTATTCGAGAGCTTTGTTGGAAACGGTAGCGATTATTGCTTATCGACAACCGGTTACCCGTGGCGAAATTGAAGAAATTCGCGGCGTCAGCGTGAGCACCAGCATCGTGCAAACCTTGTTGGAGCGTGAATGGGTACGGGTAATTGCCCATAAAGAAGTCCCCGGTCGTCCGGCTTTGTACGGCACCACTAAACAATTTTTAGATTATTTCAATTTAACTTCATTAAGTGAGTTGCCAGCCTTAATGGAAATCGCCGACTTAGATTTCGGCAACGCAACTCAACAGCAACCTGAGCAGGAACTACGTGAAAGATCGCAAACCGACCCATTCGAAAACCTCGAATCCAAGCAAACTGGGCAATCCGAAAGCTCGCCCGAACAACAAGACCAGCAAACCACGTCCGTTTACCCCACCAAAGGTGACACTCTCCACTAAACCAATTACCGAAGGCGGCGAACGGATTCAAAAGCTGTTAGCTCGTGCCGGTTTAGGCTCACGTCGGGAAATTGAACGCTGGATAGAAGAGGGCCGCTTAACCGTCAACAGTCAGCCGGTGCAATTAGGTTACCATTTAAAAGCCGGTGATTACTTGCAGATTAATGGTCGAGTGGTGAAATGGGAAAAATATGCAGATCAACCGACCCGCGTTTTGGTCTATAACAAACCGGTGGGCGAATTGGTTACTCGTCGCGATCCTGAAGGGCGCCCAGTTATTTTTACCCAACTGCCACGTTTGCAAGTTGGGCGCTGGATTGCTGTGGGTCGGTTAGACATTAATACGTCCGGTTTGTTATTAGTCACCAATAACGGTGAATTAGCCAACCGTTTAATGCATCCATCACGCGAAGTAGAGCGAGAATACGCAGTACGAATTTTGGGTGAAGTTGATGATGCGATGATTGAGCGTCTGAAAACCGGTGTTGAATTGGAAGATGGTCCAGCGCGTTTTGATGAATTGCGTTTTTATGCTGGTGAGGGCGCTAATAAATGGTTTTATGTGACTGTTAAGCAAGGTCGTAATCGTTTGGTTAGACGTTTGTGGGAGTCACAAGAAGTGAAAGTCAGTCGTTTGATTCGGGTTCGTTATGGCGCGGTGGTTTTGCCGGATCGAATCAGAGCTCATGCTTACTACGAATTAGAAGCCAAAGAATTGCAAGAATTAATGCAGTTTGTTGATCTGTAAGATCGGATCGAACACTTTTAACGCGGGATTTATATGATAGACTCGCGGCGTTTTTTATAAATTGATTATTTAGAATTATGGCTGAAACCGTTGAAGAATTAACCGTCCGTTACGAAGATGGCGGTATTGAAACCGTTAAAGAACTGGATAAAAAAGTATTGAGCAAAGGCGCTTGGGCGACTGTGATTTATCGCTATCAAGATTGGGAACCGAGTAAAGAGCAATACAGCGCTGACCGTTTTACGATTCGTCGTTATCAAAAACGTAACGGTGAATATCAGCAAAAATCGAAATTTAATATCTCTAGCGAAAAACAAGCCCAAGAGATTATCGAAGCTTTACAAGGTTGGTTGGCTGAATAAGCCAAATGACAAAGGCGAGGGCAGTTTACTGTGACTCGCCTTGTTCGATCCATTCATAAATTTCCGTTAATAAGGGATCACACTTACAACAACTGCCGCCGCAATTTTCACCGCCCGACATTTGTTTTCTGATTTTGCCTTTCGTTATCCATTTCGCCAACATACCGCGCAAGGCGTCAGCCTCTATCTGAAAATGCAAAACCATGTCATTCAAGCTGACTCGTTGATGGTCTTGTAAATATTGACGTAAATCCGACAAAATCATCGACTCGCTCCTAAGTGTTGTCGGCTGCCGTAAACCCGCAAAGCCAATAAAATCAAAGCAAATGCACCGATTAAACCACCATTCCAAGCCAGACTGCTGTCTGGATGTTGGGCATAGGTCATGGTTTGATAAAACACGGTAGCGGTTAAATACGCCAAGAAAGTTGTCCAGCCAGCGACGAACAAGGCCCAGCCACCGCTGGTTTCTTTGTAAATAGCGGCCGTGGCGGCCACACAAGGCGCATACAGCAAAATAAATAACAGGTAAGCAAATGCGCCGACTTGACCGTCAAAATGCGCCTGCATAACAGTAAAAGTATCGACAGTGACTTTTTGCTGCTCAGCAACTGCGGCCTGATCGGATAAATCGCCAATTCCTAATCCGAGTGGGTCTAACAATTTATCGGCAATCGCCACTAAATTGTCAGGTACAGTTTGGCAAGCATCGAGTAAGGCTTGTTTTAAATCAAATACTGTACTTTGTTTGTTATCGGCATGGTTAACGGCCATTTGGCTATACAAGGCATCTAATGTACCGACTACCGCTTCTTTAGCTAATACACCGGTGAAAATACCAACGGTAGCTGGCCAATTATCATGAGCAATGCCCAGTGGTTGAAATAAAGGCGTCAGGGTGCGGCCAATTTCGCTTAATACCGATTGTTCGCTATTTTCTTTACCAAAACTGCCATCGATTCCCCACGAATTGAGTAGATTCAAGACTAACACCATTGGCACAATTAACTTGCCAGCGTTGAAAATAAAGGTTTTTAATCGATCCCAAGTTTTGGTGTAAACCCCTTGTAAAGTTGGCAAATGATAGGCTGGCAGCTCCATTAAAAACGGCGATGGCTCACCTCTCAGCAAGGTGTGGCGCATAATTAGGCCAGTTAGCACCGCAACTAAAATGCCGAACAAATACAAACCAAACACCAGATTTTGCCCACCTACTGGAAAAAACGCCGCAGCAAATAAGGCATAAACCGGCAAACGCGCACCACAAGACATAAACGGATTCATTAAATTGGTCAAAATCCGGTCACGGCGATTATCCAAGGTGCGGGTAGCAATAATCGCCGGTACGTTACAACCAAAACCGACAATCATTGGCACAAAGGATTTACCTGGCAAGCCGATCACACACATAAATCGGTCCATCACAAAAGCTGCGCGGGACATATAACCGGAATCTTCCAGAATCGATAAAAAGATAAACAAAAAGCCGACAATCGGAATAAAAGTGGCAACCACTTGAATACCCCCACCAATGCCGTTGGTGATTAACACGATTAACCAGTCTGACCAACCATAAGATGTGAGTAGGGCGCTCAGGCCATCGACTAATAATGCACCAACCGCTTGATCGAAAAAATCGACAAAAGCGCTGCCAATATTAATGGTGAACATAAACATCGCGTACATCACCAGTAAAAATACCGGAATTCCTAAAAACCGATTCAGCACGATGCTGTCGATTTTGTCGGTGGTGTTACGCGATACTTCGTTGATTTTACAGACTGTGGCTTGAACTAATTGGTTAACTAAACCATAGCGAGCATCGGCGGCCAAAATATCAATTTCATCGTCGGTTTCGATTTCAATTTGATTGCGTAATTCAGCGGCAAATTTTTCGACGATGGGCGGGGCGATTTGTTTGGCTAAGGTGTCGTTTTCTAATAGTCTTAACGCCAACCAACGGCTGTCACAGTTAAAACCGATTAATTGGCTCTGTAATTGTTGCACCGCTGCTTCAATCGCAGGTGCATATTCGACATTCAGGCCGGGAGTCGGGGCATCAACACAGGCTTGGTTGATCGCTTCGCGGAGGTTTTTAATCCCTGCGCCAGTTGAAGCGGTAACCGCCACCACTGGACAGGCTAATTTTTCGGACAATAAATCAATATCGATTTTTATCCCGCGCTTTTTTACCGCATCCATCATATTCAGTACCACAATCATCGGCACTCGCATTTCGATTAATTGCGAAGTGAGATAGAGATTGCGTTCGATATTGGAAGCATCAATGATGTTGATAACTAAATCAGCGCGTCTGGAGGCTACATAATCACGGGCGACTTTTTCATCCAAGGATACATTGTCATCGTCAGCTTCTAACGAATAAGTACCCGGTAAATCGACTAAAGCAATCCGGCGTTGATTGAATTGATATTCGCCGGTTTTCTTTTCGACCGTAACACCAGGCCAGTTGCCTACTTGCTGTTTGGAGCCAGTTAAAACATTGAACAGGGTGGTTTTGCCACAGTTAGGATTGCCGACTACGCCGACAGTGAAATCGACACTCATAGTTTCTCGATTAGCAGGACAGAAGCTTCG
>JBJSYX010000251.1:0-2693 GCA_046090005.1 Methylomonas sp.
CCGAGATTTGCATGAGCTTTCGCCTTAAACCTTTAATTGTCGCCCT
The DNA here is from genome assembly GCA_046090005.1 of Methylomonas sp. Taxonomy (GTDB): domain Bacteria; phylum Pseudomonadota; class Gammaproteobacteria; order Methylococcales; family Methylomonadaceae; genus Methylomonas. The sequence goes on from JBJSYX010000251.1 coordinate 47, forward strand.
GTTTACCAGCCAATTAACCGCCTGCGCTGTCGGGCCAGATTACATTCGTCCACAAGCCCCAGTTGCCACCGAGTTCAAAGAAGTCAAAGGCTGGAAAACCGCGCAACCGCGTGATACGGCTTTAAGCGGGCGATGGTGGGAAATTTTTAATGACCCAAAATTAAACGAACTTGAATCCCAAGTCGCCAGCAATCAATCCTTAATTCAGGCCGAAGCGCAATATCGCCAAGCACAAGGCTTGGTGCAATCAGCGCAATCGTCGTTGTTGCCGGTGTTTAATATGACCGGCAGTTTCAATAATTTTAAGTCGGCACAAGGCCAAACTCAGGTTCTCAGCGGGGTACGTACTTTATTTGGTAATACAGTGGCGATGGCTTGGGAGCCGGATTTATGGGGCAAAGTGCGTCGGCAAATCGAAGCTAATACTGGCAATGCTCAAGCCAGCGCCGCTACTTTGCAAGCCTTACGCTTGTCGATTCAAAGCAATTTAGCCGTCGCTTACTTTCAGCTAAAAGTGCTGGATGCACAAAAAGCTTTGCTAGATGAAACCGTAGCAGCCTATCAAAAAACCTTGGACATCACTAAAAACCGCTATGCGGTCGGCGTGGTAGCCAAGGCTGACGTGGTACAAGCTGAAACTCAATTGCAATCGGCCAAAGCCCAAGCAATCAATTTAGGTGTGCAACGCGCTAAATTGGAACACGCGATTGCGGTTTTGATTGGTCAATCACCCGCCGAATTATCGTTAGCAGCCAGTGCTTTAACCACCCAAGCGCCAGCGATTCCAGTGTCTTTACCATCGGAATTATTAGAACGCCGCCCAGACATTGCTGCGGCTGAACGCAAAGTCGCGGCCGCGAATGCCCAAATCGGGATTGCCAAAGCCGCTTATTTCCCAACCTTGAATTTGGCGATGAGCAATGGTTTTCAATCTACTGATGTCGGCGATTTATTCACCGTTGCCCGCCGTTACTGGGCGTTTGGCCCTGCTGCTGCCGCTTTAACCGTGTTTGATGGCGGGGTTAAAAATGCCCAGTACAATCAAGCCATTGCTGGCTTTGATGCCAGTGTCGCTGCTTATCGGCAAGCAGTGTTAACCGGTTTTCAGGAAGTCGAAGACAATCTAGCGGCACTGCGGATTTTGGAAGAGCAAGCTAAAGTTCAAGAGCAAGCGGTCGCTTCAGCCAACCAAGCATTAGCGCTGACCAATAATCAATACCAAGCTGGCACTGTCAGTTATTTAAACGTCATGACCGCGCAAACGGCTGCTTTGTCGAATCGTCAAACCGCTGTGCAATTACAAGGTGACCGCTTGAATGCGGCGGTGTTGTTGGTGAAAGCGATGGGGGGTGGCTGGAATGAAACCTTGTTACCCACCGAGGAACAAGCGGCTGGGGAAAGAAAATGGACGGATTATTTGATTTTGCCGGTCGATACGATTGGGGAGTGGGTTGAGTGATAACGGTAGGTGCTGATTTTCTCAATACGCTAAGGCATCGGCCAATTTAATAAGTTTTCATCTTCAACAGGCAATCGTAGTGAAAACTTCTTCCCTGGATAATTAATCGTCAACACAAAGTTAGATAAAAAAGTTCGCACACCAATAATGGGTGTGTGTAGATTTTGGCCAAAAGCAATTAAAACATCATCAGTAATGAAATCATGCCCATCTATTTTGATTTTCATAGTGTGTTGATACAAAGTATTGGATTGACCCGACACACCATTGACTTGCGTTGGATACCCCATTGCAAAATTATGACCTAATATCGCTGCATAACCGGCAGGTAAAATGCAGTGGTCAGCGCCGGTATCAATCAATGCCGCTGTTTTAAGGGATTTTCCAGTATGAGGATTGATGTAGCTAACATCTAGGTAGGGTTTCAGTAAGTCGTTGCCGATTTGTAAGGCGCGTAAAGGTTGATCAACGATAGGGATTACGTTTATTCATCTTCCTTGGGAACATAAATAATCACGGGATCCTTATACCCTAGCTCGATAGCCATTGTATAAGCGAGTTCGGCACTTTCAGAGGCCGCGACCACATCAACTTTGCCAAAATCTTCGGTTATGACATATTGGCCTACATACCTAGAGGCATCGGCAACTAAGATGTTTTCCATCAGTTTCTCCTAAAAAACAGTCTGTTGATAAGAAGGGGCTATGTTAACAATTTGTTGTTAATAGCCATAATTTAAATTTTGCTATATCAAGCTTTATCAACTTCTATTTGTCACCCATTAGGAATACCTTAACTTTAAACACATTGAATAACGTAGAAACTAAGGGATTCCTAGAAAATGACAAAATCAAACACTAAGGCTTTAAGAAACCACCCTTTTCACTCCGCCTAAAACTGCTGCTCCACCAACACCAGCTCAACAAAAACTCAAGACCACTGCTGCCAACACAACATTTTTTACTTGCACTAAAAAGATATAGAAGCTGTAAAAAATCACCTTTAAGCATTTAAGAGCCAGCTTCTAAAACAAAAATCTGCTTATAAAATAGACTGTTAGAAAAAAAATGATTTTTTACCTACAACTAATCCGTCAATTTTTTAAAAACTGGCACGACTCGTGCTTTAAAAAAGATAACAGTCAATCAAAGCCGTTAGCTAACAAGGACAGGTTCAAACGGCATTTTT
>JBJSYX010000252.1:0-3979 GCA_046090005.1 Methylomonas sp.
AAAGATGTTGTGTTTGCAATTGCTAAGCGTTTGGAAGGTTACGTTAACGCCCAACCTGGCATGAAAGCAGTCATGATTCGTAATGGTGATTATTTTGTCAAATTACATCAGCGAGTGAATCTTGCACGAGCTGCTAAAGCCGATTTATTTGTTTCGATTCACGCGGATGCTTTTAATGATAGTAGTGCACATGGTGCATCAGTGTACACATTGTCTAAAAAAGGTGCTTCGAGCGATTCAGCACGTTGGTTGGCAGATAGTGAAAATGCTTCTGATTCGGCTGGCGGTGTCGGTATTGATACTAAAGATGATGTATTAGCTTCAGTTTTGATGGATTTATCGCAAACAGCAGCCAAAGAAGCTAGTCAAAATGTGGGTAGCAAAGTTTTAAAGAATGTTAAAACTGTCAGTCATTTACACCGTGAAGCAGTACAAAAGGCTGGCTTTGTGGTCTTGAAGTCACCTGATATTCCATCGATTTTGGTTGAGACTGCTTTTATTTCCAATCCAGATGAAGAGCAGCGTTTAAACACTCATGCCTATCAAGACAAAATGGCTTCGGCCTTGTTTAGAGGGATAGTTGCCCACTTTAAACAATATGCGCCAGCTAATACCTTGATGGCGCAAATGTCGAAATCAGGCAAAGTTCAACAATTGGCGAAGGCTGAGCCGGTTGGTGATATTGCGGCGGATTCTCGCGTTCGCGTTGTTCGTGCTGATGTTGATGATAGTTTTGTGGCAACAGCGACTTTAAAATCACAGCATGTGATTAATCAAGGTGAAACTTTATCCGGCATTGCTCAGCAATACGGCGTTTCAATGCGTGCATTGAGAATGGCGAATGGTATGGATGATGGTAATGTGCGGGTAGGACAAGTATTGCAAATTCCACGAAATAGTTAGTTTTACAATCTATAAAATATGTCAAAAACCAGTAAGGCAGGTTGTTATGGTCATTGAATCAGATAACCTGTTTGTTATTGCCGAATCCTGTTTGTTCAATAGTGATGTTGAACAAAAACTCATGCTAACTCATCATGCCAAACAGTTGCTTGATGCTAATCAATTAGATTTTCAGTCTAATTTAGCTGTCAAACCGATTCAGCAAACTTGTTTTCCCGAGAAGCCACAGTTAATGCTTCCTCGTGATATGCCGCGGCGTCGAATGGATAGCATCGAGGGTAAGGCGGCTTTCTTTCATGCTTTAGCGCATATTGAATTTGTGGCAATTTATCTTGCGTGGGACATTATTTATCGGTTTCGTGATTTACCTGAGCAGTTTTATGCTGATTGGCTCAAAATTGCTGATGAGGAAGCGTTGCATTTTGCAATGATACGTCAACATTTACAGCAATTCGGTATTGATTATGGTGATTTACCGGCTCACAGTGGTTTATGGTGGCATGCTGAAGCAACTGCTGATGATGTTTTGGCGAGATTAGCGGTCGTACCAAGATGTATGGAAGCAAGAGGGTTGGATGTTACGCCCGGTATGATTGCTAAGTTTAAGCAATTAGGTGATGAGGTCAGTGTTGCCTTATTAACCCGAATCTTTAATGATGAAATAGGTCATGTTGAACGTGGTTCTTATTGGTTTAACTTCATTGCCAAACAGCGTCAACTTGATTCAGAACAGGCTTATAAAGAATTAATTGTTGCTTGTTATAACGGCAAACCTAAAGGTCCGTTCAATCGAGATGTGCGTATAATCGCCGGTTTTACAAATAACGAAATCGATTGGTTAGAGGAACGATTAAATGAATAATAAGCCTGTTTTTGAATATCCGCTGTTTGTAATGGGCTTTAGGGTGTTTTTTGCTTTGGCGGGATTGTCGGCGTTAGCGTTGATTGCGGTGTGGAATAGAATTTTCAATGGTGCGCTGCATATTGATAATTATTTTCCAGTTGCGCTTTGGCACGCTCACGAAATGTTGTTAGGTTTTACATCGGCTGTTTTGGCAGGGATTCTGTTAACCGCATTGAAAAATGCTAGTAAATCAATTGTGATTAATTCTGATCAATTGGCTGTATTAAGTTTTGTTTGGATTTATGGGCGGGTAGTGCCTTTTTATTCGGATTTATTACCTGATGTTTTAATTGCTAGTATCGATTTTGCTTTTTTGCCTTTATTAGTTTTTTGGATGATTAAACCTATATTAAATACAGGTAGTTATAAGTATTTTTCTTATTTATTATTAGTGTTAGTGATGGCGATTGGTAATGCTTTAATTCATGCTCAAGTGCTTGGTTTTACACTATTATCGGCTGATTTAGGGGTGAATCTTGAGATTGCCTTGATTGTAGTCAGTTTGTTGTTTAGTGCAGGCTGGGTGATGCCTTCGATCATTGAGCGCACTTTGTCGGGCGTGATTTATATTCAAAATACCTTGTTAGATGTGGTGGCTGTTGCATCAGGTATTTTGGCTTTCCTATTTTTACTATTTGATATATCAGGTTTCTTATTAGCATCAGTTGCGTTGATTGCATTGGTGGTTAACGCGGCTCGACTAGCGACTTGGTTTGATCAACGCATTCTATTTGTGCCGTTACTTTGGGTTTTATATCTCGGATATGCTTGGCTAGTTTTAGGGTTTGGTTTATTGGCTTTAGCTGCTTATGATGTGGTTGCTGTCTCTTTGGCTTTACATGCTTTTGCGGTGGGTGGTATGGCGGGGCTTAGTCTGGGGTTGATGTCAAGATTGGCTGTGGGGCAAGTGGGACGGGCCTTGAGTGCCTCGAATGTGATCGCGATTGCTTTTGTCTTGATTAATATTGCAGCGTTTTTTTTAGTGTTGCTGTCTGCTGTTTTACCTGGTTGGTATGCTGGTTTTGTGGTGATTGCTTCCTATAGTTGGTTAGCGGCGTTTTCTTTATTTGTATTTTATTACGCACCTAGTTTGACTCAATCAGTGTCTGCGGATTAAGAACTTACAATTAACCAGTCTTAGGAATAGTGCCAGTACTATAAAGGCCACAAACGACGGGGCCTTCGCCACCATCAGAAACAAGCAGTAGTGGTTATCGGGATGATATTTAGGGGAGGGGCAGATCAAAAACAGGCTCAGGAAAGTCAGGGCTTTGGGGATTGAAGATTTGGATACCTCTCGACCGAACGGTCAATTGCCGACTGTCACGCTTTTCAAATCAATGGAAGTTTGTAGTGGTCTAATAAAAACAGACACCCGAATAGGTTGATAAACTTAAATCAACTGAAACAGGGATCAAGCAAAAATGAAACAAAAACGCCGAGTATTAGATAGCTCTTTCAAATTAGAAGTCGTGAAAATGATCAAAGCCAATGGATTAAGTATCGCCCAGGTTTGCCAAGATATGCAGGTGGGAGAAACAGCGGTTAGACGCTGGTTAAAACAGGCCGAAGCCGAACAATTGGGGCAAGCCGGTATCGGTAACCTTTAACCCCTGAACAACAGCGCATTCGGCAATTGGAAGCTGAAAATCGCCAATTAAAATCGGATAACGAACTGCTAAAAAAGGCCTCAGCCTTCTTCGCCCGCGAACTTCGGTAAGCTACGAGCTGATCGATACTTGGCAAGCGAAGAAGGCCATGAGCGTCCAGCAAGGTTGTCGTGTCTTAGGGGTTAGCCGTTCTGGTTACTATGCCGCAAGACTGCGTACCAGAACCCCAAAGCCGGTATGCGAAACCCGAATACGGTTAAAAGCGCTATTTGAAACATTGGGGCGAACCTATGGTAGCCGTCGCTTAAAAAACGAGTTAAATCAACAAGGGATTAAGATTGGCCGCTACAAGATTCGATCGCTGATGCGTGAATGTCAGTTAAAACCGGTTTGGAAGCCTAAATTTGTTAATACAACTGATAGCAACCATGACTTGCCGGTTTTTGAGAACGTTTTAAACCGCCATTTCAAGCCTCAAGCGGCTAATCAAGCTTGGGTGGCCGATATGACTTACATTCGTACCCGTAGTGGCTGGTTGTATTTGGCGGCTGTGTTGGATTTG
>JBJSYX010000253.1:0-2089 GCA_046090005.1 Methylomonas sp.
CCATCACGACTCATCGCCAAGTTGTCGGCATAATTTAAAATCACCTCCAAATTCTCCGGTTGTAACTGATACAACTGGGCAAATACTTGGGCGGCTTTTGGGTAATCTTGCAAAAACACATAGGACTTGCCCCGCATTAACCAGCCTTGTAAATCGCTGGGATTTTGTTGCAGATGAGCAATTAAGCTAGGAATTTTGTCGTGAATTTCGGTAGCGTTTTGTTGTAACTGGGCTTTTTCTAAAGCATATGTGTCACCCAAATTCAAATACAGCGGCACACTCACAGCCGGGACTAACAGCAATAATAGCCAAACAACCCAACGGCCTTTGCCTTGCGGCACTGGCGTTTCACTAGCACTGCTTAAATCGTCGTTTAGGCTTTGCTGTAATTCCAAATAATATTGGTCATATTGCGATTGACTAATTTCAGCATCGACTAATTGCTGTTTCAATTCCGCCAAGCGTTGGCGGGCAATAGCAATATTGTCTTGCGAATGGCTGACGCTTAACGCTGGTTTTTGCCGCCAAATCGGCACAATCAGTAAGCCTAACGCCAATAAAATCAAAGCCGCGATGATTAACCAAAACAAGATATTCACGGTTTGTCACCTTCATCTAAAATTTTTGCTAACTGGCTTTTTTGTTCGTCAGTTAATCCGCTCTCGCTGTTGGTTTTTTTACGCGCAAATAACAAAACAGCCACTAAACCAATCAATAAAAACAGCGCTGGCCCTAGCCATAACAAGCCGGTTTTTAGATTGAAATTCGGGTTATACAAAACAAAATCGCCGTAGCGTTCGGTCATAAAATCGGCGATTTGCTGTTGGCTTTGACCTTGTTGCAGCATTTCGTAAACCTGACGGCGTAAGTCTTTGGCTAAATCAGCGTTGGAATCGGCGATGGTTTGATTTTGACAAACCAGACAACGCAGTTCAGAAATCAAGGTTTGGTAGCTTTGTTCTTGCTCAAGACTTTGAAACTCGTGATGTTCAATTTCCGCATAGCTAAGTGAACTCAACAAACTCAAGCACAGAATGACTAAAATTTTCATACGGCTTCGGCTTCTAATTGATTAATTAAAGGCATAAAGACTTTTTCAAGGTCATCAGCGGTAACCGCGCCGGTGTGTTTGTAGCGAATCACCCCGCGTTTATCAATCACAAAAGTTTCCGGCACACCATACACACCATAATCAATCCCAGTTCTGCCTTCGCTATCCATCAAGCTAACGGTGTAAGGATTACCCAGTTTGGTTAACCATTCGATAGCGGCATCGGCTTGGTCTTTGTAATTGAGTCCCACCAAAGTCACTGATGATTGCTGAGCGAATTGCAACAATACTGGATGCTCTTCACGGCAAGACACACACCATGACGCCCAAACATTTAATAACCAAACTTGGCCTTGTAAATCCTGATTCGATAGCTGTTTTTCGGGGATACCCAAAATCGGCAAACTAAACGCTGGTGCTGGTTTGTCGATCAATGGCGATGGAATATCTTTAGGATTGAGTTTTAAACCCAGCGCTAAAAACACCGCTAAGGCAATAAACAATAGAAAAGGCAGTAAATATTTAAGCATGGGCAGTCAATGATTTTTTGTTAAGGATACGGTAGCGTCGGTCGCAAGCGGCGAGTAAACCACCAGCAGCCATTAACACACCACCCAGCCAAATCCAGCGGATAAAGGCTTTGTAATAAACTCGCAAACTCCAGGCGCCGTCGTTACCTAAAGGTTCGCCCAAGGCGACAAATAAATCCCGAAACAAACCGGCATCAATCGCCGCTTCGGTCATCGGCATTTTTTGCACCCGATAAATCCGTTTTTGCGGCGCTAATTCGGCCACCACTTGATCGTGATAACTAACGGTTAAATAGCCTTGCTCGGCTTGATAATTAACGCCTTGGCTTTGAATGACATGATGAAATTTGAACACATAGCCGAATAAATCAACCGTTTCGTTAGGCGCTAAACGCACATCACGCTCGATGCTGTAAACCGAAGTAAAAGTAATGCCAATCACAAATACCGCAATGCCAATATGCGCGACAGTCATGCCATAAAAACCAGCCGGAATTTGTCTGAAACG
>JBJSYX010000254.1:0-3235 GCA_046090005.1 Methylomonas sp.
TCAATTTGTTGGCTGCCAATGAACTGGATTAAACCCGGTTGGCAATTGCCTGAAGGTGTTCATGCCGCAGTGACTTTACGCAGCGGTGGTGTTAGTCAGGGGCTTTACGCCAGTTTAAACCCCGCCAGTCATGTCAACGATTCGCCGGATGCGGTGATTGCCAATCGAGCAGCGATTAAGCAAATGCTGACTTTGCCTGCCGAACCAGTTTGGTTGCAACAGGTGCATGGTGTTGAGGTAGTGAAAGCCGATCAAGTGACTGATTTGCCCGAAGCCGATGCTAGTTTCACTGACCAATCGGGCATTGTTTGTGCGGTGTTGACCGCTGATTGTTTGCCGGTTTTATTGTGTGGCGATCAAGGTGCGGTCATTGGCGCGGCTCATGCTGGCTGGCGCGGTTTACAGGCTGGCGTGATTGAACAAACCATTGCCGCTATGAACTGCCGTGAGTTGCAAGTTTGGCTAGGGCCGGCGATTGGGCCTGCGCATTTTGAGGTTGGCGACGAGGTGCGTGACGCATTTGTTAGCCAAAATCCTGATACCAGGGTTGCCTTTGGTGCTACCCAAGCGGGCAAATGGTTAGCGGATATTTATCAGCTGGCGCGAATTCGTTTGTCAGCCTTAGGCGTCGAGCAAGTTGATGGCGGCGGTTTATGCACGGTTAGCGATGCCCAGCGTTTTTATTCCTACCGCCGTGATGGTGCTGCTACTGGGCGGATGGCCAGCCTGATCTGGAGAGATTAATTTGAATGTTTTGCTATTTATCATCCTGTTTACTGCCTTAGGTGGGGTGTTGAGTGTTTTGGCGGCGAGTGTGTTTTTGTGGTTGCCGGAAACCTTGCGCCAAAAGGTATTGCCACACGGAATTAGTTTTGCGATTGGTGCCTTATTGACCGGTGCATTTTGCGGCTTGATTCCTCACGCCTTTGAAGAGGTGCCGGTCGCCGAAATGGAGAATTTATCAGCGACGATTTTGGTCGGGATTTTGTTGTTTTTTGTGCTGGAAAAATTATTTATCTGGCGGCACTGTCATTCTCATGCTTGTGAAGCGCACGGTGAAGACGCCCATGAGCATCATGGCCACTCGCATAGTCATGGTCATGCCCCGTCAAATCGTCGGGCTGCGGGTGTGTTTATTATCTTGGGCGATAGCATTCACAATTTTGTTGACGGGGTGTTAATTGCCGCCGCATTTTTAACCGATATTCAATTAGGTATTGTCACCAGTTTAGCGGTGGCCGCGCATGAGATTCCGCAAGAAGTCGGCGATTTCGCGATTTTGTTACACAGTGGCTATAGTCGCGGCAAGGCTTTGTTGTACAACGTATTGGCCAGTTTAGGCACAGTAGTCGGTGGGGTGTTAGCGTATTTCAGCTTGGGTGATTTTCATCATATCTTGCCGTATTTATTAACCTTGGCAGCGTCGAGTTTTATCTATATTGCCGTCGCAGATTTGATTCCGTCTTTGCATCAGAAAACCGATATTAAAACCTCGTTGCAACAGATTGGTTTTATTTTGGCGGGGGTGGTGTTGATTTTAGTAATGCAGGGCATCGCCCATCAGTTTGAAGCGAAAATGGATGTGATTGAGAATATTGATCGGGCGAATGTGGTTTGATGGGGTTACAACAGTTTCACTAGGGCTGCAACTAAACCGGCTTGGGCGATTAATAATCCAGCAATCCATTTAATCATGTCTGCTTTGCTGGCTTCTATTTCGGCTTTTAAGTGCATGTCGAAATAGTCACGAGTAACGGGTTGTCCTTCTGACTGAGCATCGCTAAAAGCTTGGGCTACTGCTTCGGCTTGTTTGTCGTCAAAACCTGATTTTTTCAGTGTTTGTACAAATTTTAATGTATCAAAGGTAACTGTGGTCATAGTCGGTTCCAAATTTCAGTTTCAATGAGTATAACATGATGAAAAAAACTCCAAACCGTGTGGCTTGGAGTTTTTGTTTTTACGGTTTTGAAATTTAAGTAATGACATCAGGCTCTGTTCTGCCTGTCCGTTTTTTGACTTCGCACAATAACTCGGCAATTTCTACCAATTCAGCTAAAGCTTGGCCTGAATCTTGATCCAGCTGGGTTATATCCTTCTCATATTTTTCAATATAAATTCGCAAGGTCGCGCCAACGGTGCCGGTACCTGATAAACGGAATACGATGCGTGAACCGTTGCTGAAGCCGATTCGAATCCCTTGATTAGCGCTAATGCTATTATCGACAGGATCGGTGTAGCTGAATTCATCGGCATATTTAACTGTGTAATCACCCCAGCTTTTGCCTGGTAAACGGCTTAGTTTGCGGCGTAAGTGGTCAACAATCCCGTTGGCGATGTCTAAATCAACGGCTTCGTAATCGTGGCGGCAATAAATGTCGCGGCCATATTTTTGCCAGTGTTCGTGGACAATGTCCGCGACTGATTGGCGTTTGCGAGCAATTAGATTGAGCCAAAACAGTACTGCCCAAAGGCCGTCTTTTTCGCGAACGTGGTTAGAACCTGAGCCAAAGCTTTCTTCGCCACATAGGGTGATTTTGTTGGCATCTAGCAAGTTGCCGAAGAATTTCCAGCCAGTTGGGGTTTCGTAGCAGGGTAGGTTTAATGCAGCGGCTACGCGGTCAACCGCTTGACTGGTGGGCATTGAGCGCGCTACACCGCTAATGCCTTTGGCATAAGCTGGAATGCTGCGGGCATTGGCGGCCATAATCGCTAAACTATCGCTAGGGGTGACGAAAATATTGGCACCCATGATCATATTGCGGTCGCCATCACCATCTGAAGCAGCACCAAAGGTGGGGGCGTGGTCTGCGAACATGATTTCGGTTAATTCGTGAGCATGTGCCATGTTGGGGTCGGGGTGACCGCCGCCAAAATCTTCTAACGGTACAGCGTTGAATACTGAGCCGGTTTCTGCACCGAGTACGCTTTCTAAAATATGTTTAGCATAAGGGCCGGTGATGGCGTGCATGGCATCGAAGCGTAAATTAATCAAGCCAGCCGCAATGCTTTGTTTGATTAGGTCGAAATCAAAAATCTTCGCCATCAGTTCCGCGTAGTCGGCAACTGAATCAATAATGCGAATTTTTAGGTGATCAATCGCTAATTCGCCTAAACTGTCCAAATCGACATCGTCGATTTCGGCAATTTGGTAGCTGCTGATAGTTTTGGTGTTTAGATATAGCGCATCGGTAAATTTTTCAGGGGCTGGGCCACCGTTGCTGACGTTGTATTTGAT
>JBJSYX010000255.1:0-2922 GCA_046090005.1 Methylomonas sp.
GGTTAATATAGTTATTAATAATCAGCTACGATGGAAAACAAGCTATTTTTACGTGATATAGATAAACAACGGCTTTTGAAACTATTAGCCGATTATTTGCCCGAACTTAACGCTTGGGCTTATGGTTCCCGAGTGAATGGACAAGCACACGATACCAGTGATTCTAATATTCCGATTTTGGTGGAAGCTAGGGATTGGGCTCGGTTGCCGGAAGCTTTTCATCAAGAAATATTACGGAATTATGTTGAGCTAATAAATGATTAGATTGGGTTTTGGCTTGCCCAATATACAAATTAATAAATAGTTAATCAGGTATAACAAAAATGTTAAAAATCACCAATCTCCATGCCTCCGTAGGCGATAAACCCATCCTTAAAGGCTTGACCCTAGACATCGCTCCAGGAGAAGTCCACGCCATCATGGGCCCTAATGGTGCTGGCAAAAGCACTTTGTCGCATGTGCTTTCCGGTAAATCCGGTTATACCGTCACCGCAGGCAGTGTGACTTATAACGGTAAAGACTTGTTAGAAATGGATCCCGAAATCCGCGCTCGTGAAGGCGTATTTTTGGCGTTTCAATATCCGGTTGAAATTCCTGGCGTCAGTAATATCTATCTACTAAAAGCCGCGTTAAACGCAATGCGTAAACATAAAGGTTTGCCAGAAGTCGATGCGATGGACTTTTTAACTTTGGTTAAAGACAAAGTGAAACTGTTACAGATGGATGAAAAATTCCTCTATCGAGCGGTGAACGAAGGTTTTTCCGGTGGTGAGAAAAAGCGTAACGAGATTTTGCAAGCGGCGGTGTTAGAGCCGAATTTGTGCATTTTGGATGAAACCGATTCCGGTTTGGATATTGATGCTTTGCGGATTGTTTCCGAAGGTGTGAATTCTTTGCGTGCGGCTAATCGTTCATTTCTCATGATTACCCATTATCAACGCCTGTTGGATTACATCAAACCGGATGTGGTGCATGTATTGGCGGATGGTCGAATTGTGAAATCCGGTGGCCCTGAGCTGGCTTTGGCGCTGGAAGAAAAAGGTTATAGCTGGGTAGAAGGACAAGTGTGATGAGTAACGATGCCTATTTAGCGGCTTATCCGGTGCTGGCAGAACGCTTGCCAGGACAAGACTTGGCTTGGTTACAGCAGTTTAGACAATCGGGCTTACAGGTGTTTGCCGATCACGGTTTTCCGACTTTGCGCGATGAAGAATGGCGTTACACCAATCTGGCGGCGTTAAGCAAAACCCAATTTGCCCCGACTGCGCTACAAACCGCTGCCGATGATTTATTGGCCGAATACCGCGTGGCTGATGCGGTGTTGTTGGTTTTGGTTAATGGTCATTTTGTACCGGCTTTATCGGGTTTGGCTGATCTACCGACTGGCGTGACGGTGTTAAGTTTGGCGCAGGCTTTGCAACAGCAAGCGGCTAAAGTCGCTGATTATTTGGGCAAAGCCGTCTCTGAAACTGAGCATAGTTTGCTGGCGTTTAATAACGCTTGGTTTGCCGATGGTTTGTGGCTGGAAGTGGCGCCTAAACAAGTCGTGAGCAAGCCTTTGCAGATTTTGCATTTGGTGACTGAATCGACAGCACTGGCAGCGACGCGGCAGCTGGTGGTGGTTAATCAACAAGCCGAAGTTGAAATTATCGAAACGTTCGTTGGCAGCGTTGATAGCTATTTCACCGCTTGTGTGAATGAATGTTTTGTTGAGCAAAACGCCGGATTAACTTGGTACAAGCTACAAGCCGAAGCTAGCAAAGCCCAGCATTTTGGTGGCACTTATATCAAACAAGCCCGTGACAGTCGGTTTAGTCATCACAATTTTGCCTTTGGCAGTTTGCTGGCGAGAAGTGATATCCACAGTGATTTGGATATTGCGTCTGAATGTAGCTTGAACGGTTTGTATCTAGCCGCTCAACGTCAGCACATTGATAATCACACGCGAATTAATCACTTAAAACCGCATGGCATTAGTCGTGAGTTTTATAAAGGGGTGTTGGATCAAAAAGCGCGGGCGGTGTTTCAAGGTCGGGTTGTGGTGGCCGAAGATGCTCAGAAAACCGATTCGGAAATGAATAACCGCAATTTGTTGTTATCCAGCGATGCTGAAATTGATACCAAGCCACAGCTCGAAATTTATGCCGATGACGTTAAATGTTCGCACGGTGTCACAGTAGGGCAGTTGGAAGAAAAATCACTGTTTTATCTGCAATCGCGCGGGATTGATGAGGAAGCAGCAAGGCAGGTGCTGACGTTTGCTTTTGCTAACGAGATGGTGGATAAAGTCGAAAACTCGTCTTTAAAAGCCTTATTGTTAAAGCAGTTGTTGGTGCGGTTTCCGGGGATAGCGTTTTAGGCTTTGGGCGATTGGCTTGAGAATTTTGCCGTTCGTGCTGAGTTTGTCGAAGGATGAATGGCAAAATCCGGTTTGGTTTTAGGTGGGTTTAACGACCTAAAATCGACTCAACCGCCACCTGAATTTCCGGCAAAGCCAGCAAATTAATTTGATCGGTTTTACCTAGAACAGTTTTATCTCGATAATCACCATTTTCTGGTTGGCGGTAAACCTCAAGGCAGTGGTCAATGAGATTAACAATCCAGTATTCGGGGATTTGGTGATTGGCGTAAAGTCTGAGTTTTTGGCCGCGATCAAAGCGTAAAGTGCTGTCCGATACTTCGATTAATAAAAACACATCAGCAGCTTTGGGATGATGGGTCGTGTAAAAATTGGGGTCAGGGCGTAGCACCATCAAGTCCGGTTCGGGTTCCGATAAGTCACCGAGTTGCACGGGGTTTTGGGCATTGATCACCGCTTGGTTTGCTAATAATGGCGTCAGCGCATGAATGAGGCGCGCGATATGTCCAGAATGATTAAATCCAATCGGTGCCATAGTGAGAATTTCTCCTTCAATGAGTTCC
>JBJSYX010000256.1:0-3514 GCA_046090005.1 Methylomonas sp.
ATTTTGGCCTGATACCGTATAATGGACGACTGTTTTTGTTTACTACAAGCCGAGGAATCATGAGCATTACGCTGTCCAACCGCGTCAAAGCCGTTAAACCATCACCGACTTTAGCCGTCACCGCCCGTGCCGCCGCCCTGCGTGCCGCTGGCAAACAGATTATTGGCCTAGGCGTCGGTGAACCCGATTTTGACACCCCCGATTCGATTAAAGCCGCCGCGATTGAAGCAATTCACAACGGCTTTACCAAATACACCGCTGTGGACGGCACCGCCAGCTTGAAAAAAGCCGTGATTGAGAAATTCAAACGCGATAACGGTTTTGACTATGCACCCAATCAAATTTTGGTGTCTAGCGGCGGCAAACAAAGCTTTTTTAACTTGGCGCAAGCGTTGTTAAATCCCGGTGATGAAGTGATTATTCCTGCACCTTACTGGGTTTCGTATCCCGATATGGTGTTATTAGCTGACGGTGTACCAGTGATTCTGGAAACCGGCCAAGCCGAGAATTTCAAAATCTCGCCTGAACAATTACGCGCAGCAATCACTGATAAAACCCGTTTATTAGTCATCAACAGCCCGTCTAACCCCACTGGCGTGGCTTATTCATTGGATGAATTAAAAGCTTTAGGCGAGGTATTACGGGATTTCCCTAATGTCTTAATCGCCAGCGATGATATGTATGAACACATCCTTTGGAACAAAGGCCAGTTCGTCAACATCCTCAACGCCAACCCTGATTTTTACTCCCGCACCATCGTCTTGAATGGCGTTTCTAAAGCCTACTCAATGACCGGCTGGCGAATCGGCTATTGTGCAGGCCCTGCACCGTTAATTGAAGCGATGTGCATCGTGCAATCACAAAGCACTTCTAACCCCACTTCGATTTCACAAGTTGCCGCTGAACAAGCTTTAAACGGCGATCAAAGCTTCATCGACATGATGATGGTCGAGTTTAAAAAGCGTCATGATTATGTGGTGGCTGAGTTGAACACCATCGACGGTATCGAATGCTTGCCAACTGACGGCACTTTTTACGTGTTCCCGAATGTTGAGAAATTGATTGCCCGTTTAGACGGCGTTAACGATGACTTGGATTTTTCTGAGTTTTTAATTGAACAAGCCGGCGTCGCTTTAGTCCCAGGCTCCGCTTTCGGCGCACCCGGCTATATCCGCATTTCCATCGCCACCAGCATGGAAAACCTGCAAAACGCTTTGCTCAAAATTAAGCAAGCGGTTTAAACCTGAAACGCCATCCCCAAGTCAATCAAGCACTTGGGGATGCGCTATTTACCCAGCCCCCAGCAATTCGCGTAAAATACGGGTTTTTTTAACCTTTTCAACAACAAACATGGTTTGGAAACCGCACGTTACCGTCGCCGCCGTTATCGAACAAGACCAACGTTTTTTAGTGGTCGAGGAACAAACGCCTAACGGTTTAGCCTTTAATCAACCGGCGGGGCACTTGGAAAATAATGAATCCTTAATCGACGCGGTTAAACGTGAAGTGTTGGAAGAAACCGCATGGCAATTTGAACCACAAGCTTTAGTGGCAGTGCAGTTATGGCGCAAGAACCCCGAATTCCCCAGTTTTATGCGTTTTGTTTTTACTGGCAGTGTCAGTTCTCATAATCCACTGCAAACCTTGGACGACGGCATCATCGCCACCCATTGGCTTTCCCGTGATGATCTGGCCGCCAACCCACAGCGTTTACGCAGTCCTTTAGTGTTAAAGTCGATAGATGAATACTTAAAAGGCCAGCGTTATCCGCTTTCTTTATTACAGTCATTCCTCGATTTAGCATGAGCAAACACATCATCGTCGGCATGTCCGGCGGCGTCGATTCTTCGGTCACCGCCCTCACTTTGCTGGAGCAAGGCCACAAGGTCACCGGTTTATTTATGAAAAACTGGGAAGAAGACGACGGCACCGAATATTGCACCGCGATGCAAGATTTGGCCGACGCGCAACAAGTAGCTGATACGCTAGGTATCGAGCTGAAAACCGTCAACTTCGCAGCTGAATATTGGGACGAAGTGTTTGAAGTGTTTTTGTCGGAATTCAAAGCCGGACGCACACCGAATCCCGACATCTTGTGCAACAAACACGTTAAATTCAAAGCCTTTTTAAACTACGCGATTGAAGACTTGGGCGCGGAATATATCGCCACCGGCCACTACGCCCGTGTTGCTGAACAAGATGGCGAATTTCAATTATTAAAAGGCTTAGACCCTAACAAGGAACAAAGCTATTTCTTGTACGCGATGGGACAAAAAGCTTTATCCCGCACATTGTTCCCGATTGGCCATTTGCACAAACCCGAATTACGCGCGATGGCCGACCGCGCCGGTTTTGCCAACAGCCGCAAAAAAGACAGCACCGGCATTTGTTTCATCGGTGAACGTAAATTCAGCGAATTTCTACAACGCTATTTACCGCATCAACCTGGCGAAATGCGCACCCCAGAAGGCCAATACATCGGCAAACATCACGGTTTGATGTATTACACCTTTGGTCAACGCCAAGGTTTAGGCATCGGTGGCGTCAAAAATGCCCCCGATGAACCGTGGTTTGTGTTGGAAAAAGATTTAGAAAACAACGTGTTAATCGTCGGCCAAGGCCACGACCACCCGTTAATGCTGCATACCACCTTGGAAGCTGGACAACTGGACTGGTGCGGTAGCCAAGCACCGTCACTTCCCTTACGCTGCGCCGCCAAAACCCGCTACCGTCAGCCAGACCAAGCCTGTGTCATTGAACCATTGGACGGCGGCTCGCGCGTCAAAGTCCGCTTTGATGAAGCACAACGGGCGATAACACCGGGGCAGTCGGTGGTTTTTTATGACAGGGAGGGTTGCTTAGGCGGCGGCATCATCGAATCAAAATACAATCAAATTAACGAGGATCAACAATGCTAAACAACTTACGCATTAAAAATTTTCGGATGTTGGAAGATTTAGAAATCTCTAAACTGGGAAGAGTTAATTTAATTGTTGGAAAAAACAACAGTGGAAAAAGCACTATATTAGAAGCTCTGCGACTCTATGCAAATAATGCTCAACTTAGTTTATTACATGAAATTCTAATGGAGCATGATGAAGCATTTGACATAGATCAAAGCTCAAATAAAAAACAAAATTGGTATGGTCTAAAAAATCTATTTACCAATCGCGAACTACCGTTAAACAGTAATACTTTCATATCAATTTCAGCAAACAATGAATCGCCACTTAAAATTGAATATATTTTTTATTACACAAAAGAAGAAACCGAAACAGATGAAGATGGGGATGTGTTTGTTACTAGGCGCCGGATTTTTGTAACTCCATCAGAATTTGACATACAAGAAACACAACCCTTAACTTCTGCTATCCGTTTAAGCTCTGGAGGTCGTAGTGCAATTATTGATTTAGCAGATGATATAAAAAAACCACAATTCTATCCCAACATGCTGTGGGGATTTCCAGATAAAACTAAAACTTTACTAAATTGCAGCTATGTTCCAACTACTTTT
>JBJSYX010000257.1:0-4724 GCA_046090005.1 Methylomonas sp.
GCAAAAACAACGCGCACTGAATAAAGCTCGTTATAAATGGGTATTATCAATTGATGCTGATGAAGAAATAACACCAGCTCTAAAAGAAGAGATTTTAAAAACCATTTCGCTAGGTGATTTTGATGGCTATCAAATCCCAAGATTATCTAGCTATTGCGGGAAAGAAATTAAGCATGGTGGCTGGTGGCCCGATTATATTGTCAGATTATTTAAACGAGAATCTGGCAAATTCAGCTCTGATTTAGTGCATGAGCAGGTTATTATTAATGGAGTAATAGGAAAATTAAATACTCCAATATTGCACGAAGCATTCATCAATGCAGAAGAAGTACTAACAAAAATCAATAGTTATTCTTCTCTTGGAGCTCAAAAACTATTTAACAACAACAAAAAGATAACCTTAGTAGGTGCAATTACTCGCGCATTCTGGTCATTTTTTAGGACTTACATTATTAAAGCTTCTTGGTTAGATGGACCGGAAGGGTTAATGCTTGCCATCTCAAATGCCGAAGGCACCTATTATAAGTATATTAAACTCCGCCTCCTTAATTTAAACAACCCCAAATCATGAAGCATCTAATATCAGTTATTATTACCACCTATAATTGGCCTGATGCCTTATACCTATGTCTTCAAAGTTTGAACAATCAAGAGGACAACAATTTTGAAATTATTATCGCGGATGATGGCTCTACTCAAAAAACCAGAGAGCTTATTAACGCGTTTAAACAAAACACATCAATTACTATCCAACATATATTTCAAGATGATTTAGGTTTTAGAGCTGGCACTATACGAAATAAGGCAATAGCTGCCAGCAAAGGTGATTATTTAATCTTTTTAGATGGTGACTGTATTGTTCAACCTAATTTTATTAGTAGGCATCGTCAACTTGCTGAAAAAGGTTTTTGGATTCCAGGAAATAGAATCCTATTAAGTCAAAGCTACACATCAAAAATACTAACTAAAAATATTTTTCTTCACACAAAACCAACAGCTTTTTTCTTAGCTCAATGGTTAAAGGGCAATATCAACAGAATTCTTCCATTACTGTATTTACCTTTTAATTATTTTAGATATTTACAGCCTTTACAATGGCAAAAAGCCATGACTTGCAATTTAGCTGTTTGGAAAACTGATTTTATTGCAGTAAATGGGTTTGATGAACAATTTGAAGGTTGGGGATATGAGGATTCCGACTTAGTGATACGCCTTATTCATCAAGGTATAAAACGAAAAGAAGGGCGTTTTGCTGCTCCTGTTTTACATCTCTGGCATAATCAAAACGATAGAAGCCAACATGACAATAATTACCGACGATTAATTGATCGCCTTAAAGATCCATTATTTATTCAGTCGGAAAGAGGAATTGATCAATATTTGAATCACTAAAACAAAAAACGCTTGTGATTTAAAAAACCACAAGCGTTAATCACATTATTTCAGATTGAAATTAAAGTGTATTTACAGCATTCAACTCTTGGAACGCTTGCTCTAAACGAGTCACCATGCCAACTTGACCTGCACGTTGCCATACGCGTGGATCGTAGTATTTTTTGTTTGGTTTATCAGCACCTTCTGGGTTACCGATTTGACCTTGCAAATAGCCTTCATTCTTTTTGTAGAACTGTAAAACACCATCCCATGTTGCCCATTGAGTATCGGTATCGATATTCATTTTGACAACACCGTAACCGATTGATTCTTTAATTTCTTCTGGCGAAGAACCTGAACCACCGTGGAATACGAAATTCAATGTATTGTGTGGCACACCGAATTTTTCAGACACGTATTTTTGCGAGTCATCCAAAATTGAAGGGGTCAATTTGACATTACCTGGTGAGTAAACACCGTGAACGTTACCGAATGAAGCAGCAATAGTAAATCTGTGACTGACTTTGCTCAATACTTCATAAGCATAAGCAACATCTTCTGGTTGAGTGTAAAGCGCAGAGTGATCCATCCCGCTGTTATCAACGCCGTCTTCTTCACCACCAGTACAACCTAATTCGATTTCCAAAGTCATGCCCATTTTTGACATACGCTCTAAATATTTAGCGCAAGTCTCAATGTTTTCTTCCAAGCTTTCTTCTGATAAATCCAGCATGTGTGAGCTGAATAAAGGTTTGCCAGTCGCTGCGAAATGTTTTTCGCCAGCGTCTAACATACCGTCAATCCAAGGCAATAATTTTTTTGCCGCGTGGTCAGTGTGCAAAATAACGGGTACACCATAGTGTTCAGCCATCGCATGAACGTGGTGAGCACCTGAAATAGCACCCACAATTGAACAGCCTTGGCCTTCTAATTTCAAACCTTTACCAGCAACAAATGCAGCACCGCCGTTTGAAAATTGAATAACAACTGGCGATTTTACTTTTGCGGCAGCTTCTAAGACTGAGTTAATGGTATCTGTGCTGATAACATTTACCGCAGGTAATGCGAAATTGTTTTCTTTGCAAATAGCAAAGATTTTTTGAACATCTTCACCAGTAACAACACCGGGTTTTACAACATCGAAAATTTTTTGTGACATGCAATCTATCCTGCTGAGTAACGAGCTATTACTAACTCGAAATAATTCGTATAAGAAAAGCAGAGAGCAGTGACGCTCTCTGCTTCGACGTTTATTAAGCTTCTAAGCTGGCTAAACGATCTGACAACAATTTTTCTAAAGTTTCTAATGCTTTAGCGAAACCATCGATACCTTCTGCCAATTTTTCTTTCGCCATGCGATTTTCTTCATGCATACGATCAAAAGTTGCTTTATCAACGGTGATTTTTTCAATTGAAGAAGCCGCAGCAATTGCTGGATCCAGTTTACGCGGCAATTCGCCTTCAACCGCTTGCAATTCAGCTAATAAAGAAGGGGCGATAGTTAATAAGTCACTACCTGCTAATTCGGTAATTTCACCAATGTTTCTGAAGCTTGCGCCCATCACTTCGGTTTTGTATCCGAATTTTTTGTAGTAGTTATAAACTTCAGTTACAGAGATAACACCTGGGTCTTCCGCTGGTGCGTATGAATCGCGGCCAGTGTCTTTTTTGTACCAGTCTAAAATTCTGCCAACGAATGGAGAAATCAAGGTAATACCGTTTTCTGCACAAGCAATCGCTTGGTGCATACCGAACAATAAAGTTAAGTTACAAGCAATACCTTCTTTTTCCAAAGTTGCAGCCGCTTGGATACCTTCCCATGTTGCAGCAATTTTGATTAATACGCGTGATTTGTCGATGCCATTTGCTTCGTATTGCGCAATCAATTCACGACCTTTAGCAACAGTTGCATCGATATCAAATGACAATCTTGCATCAACTTCAGTTGATACACGACCAGGAATGATTTCCAGAATTTTCAAACCAAAAGAAACCGCTAAGCGATCAAATGCCAAAGTAACAACATCTGCAGCTGAAGCGTCAGCGCCTAAAGTTGCTCTTGCGCCTTTCAATGTATCATCAACGATACTTTGATATTGTGGCATCTGCGCTGCAGCTGTAATCAACGATGGATTAGTAGTTGCGTCGCGTGGTTTGAATGTTTCAATCGCTTGAATATCACCAGTATCAGCAACAACAACAGTCACTTCACGAAGTTGTTCAAGTAAATTTCTTGCCATAAATATATCCTCAAATATTATTGATTAAAATTGTCTCAAAGCTTTTGGCTCTTGAGGGAAACTGAAAGGCATTTTTGCCAAATATGAATTTGCATCCTAGACGCAAAATCGCCACTCTTCACGATTCGAATCTTAGTAAGAATACGAATTGCAAATTGTGGCGATTGCTTAAAAGCGACATCTAATGCTTAAGTTTTTATGCAAGTTACCAATCAAATTGAATTGAAACTCACATTCATTTTTTAACCGTTATCGCGTAGATATTTTTCAACACCAGTTGCTTTTGCCGCTGCTGCTTCTCTATCTCTAATGATTTGTTTTGCCATATATTTAGCAACACCAGTGGATGGGTTTGCAGTTTGTTTGTCCAAATATTTAGCAACACCAGTTTTGTTCATACCTTGTTTTTCTAAATATTTTTCAACACCGGTTGAACCTTCTGATTGTGTATATTCTTGAGCAGGAGCAACAGTTCCTGTTTTAGCTGACTTTTTGTTGTACAAGAAGAAACCAACAGCAGCTAAAAGCGCTAAACCAATCAAATTGTTGTTTGAACCTTCTGCTTTCTCTGCTTGTGGCGCTGATTCAACTACAGTGGTAACTGAAGCATTAGCTGATTTAGCAACACTTGGTGTACCTGGTGCAGCAGAGCTGTGTTTGTAAGCTTCGTCATTGAAAGTTACTTTAGGCTGAAAATTTGCTGCTGGGTAATTGGAGTCAACTTCAACAGTTTCAACAGCTTTGGCAGCAACTGGTGCTAATACAGCTGAAGAAGACGCTTCGTCGCTTGAAAACAATACTTTGGGTTCAAAATTCGCTGCAGGATAATCTTCACCTGCAAACGCCAAAGGACTGCTTAGCAATGATAAAACCATTGCAACTTTTGTTAATTTATTCATTTCCACGTTTCCACCTTTGATTTATTTAAACGCATTAGGGCTCAGTAAACCGAACCCTAATTTGTGATTTATTAAAGCACTGCTTCTACGTTAGCAACCACATTGTCTACAGTAAAGCCGAACTCTTTAAACAGTTCGCCTGCTGGTGCTGATTCACCGAAGCGATCCAAGCCAACCACACGACCATTGCTGCCCGCATATTTCCACCAGC
>JBJSYX010000258.1:0-4078 GCA_046090005.1 Methylomonas sp.
CGACACCGACAATACTGAAAACGCGATTAAACCGATTTTTGACCAACAAAAAGTCGAAAACGAGATTAATGCACAGGTGCAGATTACGCAGGTGTTTGGGCAGCAGGCGAGTAAGTTAATTGGTGATTATGCTAACGAAAAATACCAAGCAGCGGTTCAAGCTAATGACAAAGATGCCATGGATTCATGGGGCGAAGGCGGGAGTAGTCGAATAGCTTTGCATTCAGTTATTGCTGGTTTGTCAGGTTATTACGGAGCTGCTGTTGGTACTGCAGTTAGTCAAGCTTTGGTGCCTCATTTGGGCGAATTACTGATACTAGCAAGCCTTGATCCAATCGTAAAACAAGTGTTAATAGAAGCTGCCGGATTTGCGATTGGTAGTGTTGCTGGTAATAGCGGTGCTGTGGCAGCATTTAATGCTACGACGAATAATTACTTAATGCACAATCGATTGGTCGATGAGGAAGGGGAGTTGCTGAAGCTTAGAGAGAATCAAGCTAAAGGAAATTGTGATTCTGTCTGTAAAAGTCGAATTGAAGAACTTGAAAATTTGGATAAACAGCGTGATATAGCAATTCAGCCTTATGTAGATGATTGTCAAAAAGCTGGGCGTAGCAACTGTAGAGGCGAAGCAGTTGCTCGGAGATATGCCGATACGAACGGTTTTGGTGATCTTGCTATGGCTAAAGAAAGTAATCCTGGATCGCTCGGTAGTCCATTTTCCTTTAATAATTGTCCTTCAAGTGACAAAGGTGGCTGTAGTTATGGCCCACTTCAAATCGCTGCTAATAACGGTATGGTTGAGAATTTCTTGACGGACCTAAAAAATAATCCCAGTGATGAGGCTCAGTATTTTTATAAGCGACTCATGGCGGTTGGCGGCAGCCAAGCCTCCAAAACCAATGACCCAAATTTCGTCAATGTGTGGATGGAGTTAACCGAGAAAGACCCTCAATTTGTCCAATATCAAATGGATACATTGATTAATCGTAATCTGTACCCAGCATTGCTTGAGCTTCGAAAAGTTGGAGTTGATTGGAACATCCTTAGTCGAGAGGAAAAAAATATGTTGTTTTCAGCTGCTGTTCAGCATGGGGCTGGGGTTCAGAGTAAAGCTAAAGGTTTAGATAATATTTTAGAGCGTACTTTCAGCAATAGTGAAATTACGCCTCCTACTCAGCATACTTATACTCGTGAAGATCAGATTTATGATGAGGTTGAATTTCAACTTCAACAGGCTGAGAAAGAAATTCAAAAGTTTGATAAAAAAATTCAACTGGCAGAGAGGGAAAAGAACCAAATCTTTATACAAAAAGAAAATTTATGGGCTCAAGAGAAAGCTCTTTTACTACAACAGAAAACTAGTAATGTTAATCAGCAGTTACTAGATACTATCGACTCTAAAATTCAAGCTTTAGATGCTCAAATTAATGGGTTGACATCTAAAGCTAACACATTAACGGAACAAAAGAATGAGCAATATCGATATATTGATGATGCAAAGCGTTATTTAGTTGAAAGTGCTCGTAATACTGTTGGTGATGAAGAGGGGTTTATCAAAAGGTTTTATCAAGAACGCAAGGAAATGTATCCTCAAGAAGCGAAACGCTATGATGACGAGATTAATCAACTATTGAAAGCATTGCATAGTCGATCTAAATAAATCGTAAGGGTTCTTTAAACCCCTCCCTTAATTATGATTGTGATTAATCCCGTAATACCCCATCCCTACTCTGAATATAAAGCCGACACGCATCCACGCAGTCGGCTTTAGTTTTATAAGGTCCGCTAATCTGGTCAACCGTGTAAAACCACCAGCCGAGTGAATTCACAAAATAACGGTCTTGCGGGCTAAACAAGGGGTGTTTAGGTTTACGATTCGTCGGTTTCACCGGCAATCAATTCTTTGACGTATTTGTAGATCAAGCGTGCTGATTTAGGCGGCTTGGCTTCTTTCGCTTCTTTTTGAGCATTGCGCTGTAATTGGCGTAAGTGCTGGATGTCAGCGTTGGGGTATTCGCCGATGAATTGGGTTAATTGCTGATTACCAGTTACGCTTAAAAGCTGGTCGCGCCAGCGTTCGGCAAGGTGGTGTTCGCGGACGCCGTGGGCGCTGCGGTTTTTCATCCGATCCAGTTTTTCTTGGACGGCTTGGGTGTCGATGAGTCTCAGTTGGGCGGTGATGTATTTTAATAAACGCTTTCTGGCGGCGTTTTGGCCCATTTTGCCCGCATCTAATAAAGCTTGTTCGATGCTTTCCGGTAATTCAAATTCGGCAATGTGTGACGCCGATAGTTGAGAAATTTCCTCAGCCATAGCCATTACGTCGGCAATTTCTTTTTTGATGCGGGTTTTGTTGGGGCGTATCGCGTAAAAGACCGCTTCGTCCTCATCTTCGTCTTCTTCTAAATAAAATTCTTCGTTCATTTCAAACCAGAGTGATTAAACAGCGCCAACAGGTGTGGCAGGTGAGCGCTATCTTAACAAACCTTGCTGTTGAATATCGCTTAGCTTATCGCGGTTGTTTAAATCGGTTTCGATGAAACTTAGCTAAGTGATTATTTGGCTTGGTAAAACCGAAGTTGTTCACAAAAGCTGTGGATAACTCTGTGCATAATGTGTAGTCAAACGGCGCTAAGGCTTGATTTTATTGGGCTGAACTTAGATTGTATAAAAGTTAAACAGATGGGTTTTATTTATTAAAAACAATAGGTTAGTTAAAGTCTTTTTATTTCAATAAGTTATTGTGTCAAGCGTTTTTTGTCTTTTTTAGAGAAAACAAAAATGTGCATAAATGATTTGCTTACGGTGATTTTGTGATAAATAGTCATTACCTTTGTTATTTAAGACAATCATGAATAATCAATCCTGGATGCAACGCGACCTGAATGTGCTCTGGCATCCCTGTAGCCAAATGAAAGATTACGCCGCGGATGGTTTGCCGTTGATTCCGATTAAATCGGGGCAAGGTGTTTGGTTGGAAGACTTTGATGGTAATCGCTATCTGGATGCGATTAGTTCTTGGTGGGTGAATCTGTTTGGTCACGCCAATCCTGTGATTAATCAAGCGATTAAAGCCCAGCTCGATACTTTGGAGCATGTGATTTTGGGCGGTTTTAGTCATCAGCCAGCGATTGAGTTAGCTGAAAAACTGGTCGAAATCACCCCGCCAAATTTAGACAAATGCTTTTATGCTGATAATGGCTCGTCAGCGATCGAGATTGCCTTGAAAATGAGTTTTCATTATTGGCGCAATCTGGGGCAAAGCCAAAAAACCCAATTCATTACTTTAGAAAACAGTTATCACGGCGAAACTTTAGGGGCGCTGGCGGTTGGCAATGTGGCTTTGTATAAACAAACCTATGCGCCGCTGTTAATGGATGTGATTAGTGTCCCCAGTCCTGATTGTTTTTATCGCGAAGATCAAGAAAGTTGGGAAGCTTATTCGATTCGACGCTTTGCTGAGATGGAGCGGACTCTGGCCGAACATGCCGACTCGGTTTGTGCGGTGATTGTTGAGCCTTTGGTGCAATGTGCCGGCAATATGCGGATGTATCATCCTAGTTATCTGCGTTTGTTACGGCAGGCGTGTGATCAATATCAGGTGCATTTAATTGCTGATGAAATCGCGGTTGGGTTTGGCCGCACAGGGACTTTATTTGCTTGTGAGCAAGCAGCGATTAGTCCGGATTTTATCTGTTTATCAAAAGGTCTGACGGGTGGCTATTTGCCGTTGTCGGCGGTGTTGACCAGCAATCAGGTCTATCAGGCCTTTTATGATGATTACCAAAAGCTGACAGCGTTTTTACATTCTCACAGTTATACCGGTAATGCCTTGGGCTGTCGGGCGGCACTGGCGACCATTGATTTGTTTCAAAGCAGTGATGTGTTGGGCCACAATCGGCAACTGGCGGGGTTATTGGCGAAATATACCGCTCAGTTTCACGCTCATCCTAATGTGGCTGAAGTTCGGCAGACGGGGATGATTTTGGCGATTGAGTTGGTTAAAAACAAGCAAACTCGCGAAGCCTATCCTTGGCAGCAACGGCGCGGGCTGAAAGTTTATCAATATGCCTTA
>JBJSYX010000259.1:0-8350 GCA_046090005.1 Methylomonas sp.
CCAGATTCCGCAAATTGTCGAATTAAATATCGGCCATTCGATTATCGCCCAAGCCGTTTTTTCGGGCTTAGATCAAGCAGTGAGAGATATGAAACAGGTGATGGTTTTAGCGCGAGGGGCTTGTTAGCGTATTTGAACGCAATAAGGCGCATTCATAGGGTGCAATAGGCGATAGCCGTATTGCACCATCAAAGCCGATGAATGCACGATTATCCCGATGACTTTTGGTCGAAATAGCCAACTATTTATCCTTGTTTCTCGAAAATAACTTGGCCTTAGCGCCAATCAATAGCTAGGGTTTTAAATCAAGCCGTGTTTCTGCATCCGATAAAGCAAGGTATCCCGAGAAATCCCTAACAACCGCGCTGATTTACTGCGGTTGCCTTTGGTTCTTTCTAAGGCTTGATTAATCATATTCGATTCAAGCTCATCCAACTGTAAGCCAGTTGGAGGCAAGATAAAATCATCGCAACTGGCGGTTTGGTTCGAAAGGCTAAATTCTTTAGGTAGATGTTTAGCCTCAATCACTTGCCCAGGCAGCAAAATACATAAGCGTTCACAAAGATTACGTAATTCGCGGATATTGCCCGGCCATTTATATTGATGCAGTATTTTGGTGGTTTGTTTATGCAATGAAGGCACATCCAAACTGTGTGCCGTCGCAAATGCGGTGAAAAAATGTTGAGCTAATTGTTCAATGTCTTCAGTGCGTTGTTGTAATGGTGGTAGTTCTAAAGGCACGACATTGAGACGAAAATACAAGTCACGGCGAAATTCACCGGCTGAAACCAAGCTGTTTAAGTCGGCATTGGTTGCGGCAATAATCCGAATATCGAGAATGTCCGGTGTAGTGCCGCCGATAGGCATTGATTCGCCATTTTCAAGAAAGCGCAATAACTTTGATTGCACGTTAATCGGTAGCGAATTGATCTCATCAAGAAATAAAGTCCCACCATTTGCTGCTGAAAATAAGCCCTGTTTATCGCTCACCGCGCCAGTAAACGCGCCTTTTTTGTGGCCGAAAATTTCTGATTCCACCAAGCTTTCTGGTAAAGCTGCGCAATTGAGCGTGATAAAGGGTTTGTTGGCGCGCGGACTGTCTTGTTGAATAGCTCGGGCTAACACTTCTTTACCTGTACCGGTTTCGCCTTTGATTAATACTGTGACATCGGTAGCGGCAACTACTCGGGCGCTACGAATTAAGGACTCAAGGGCAGGAGATTCGCCAATAATCGAATTGAAATTAGTCATGAAAACCTCTTAAAACGTCATGATGTGTTCAACTTTCATCGGATTTAGCGATGGAAAGGCGGCTAACAATGCGAATAATATGAAGAGAATGCCGACAGCGTGTTTGAAATGTTTGGCTCTTGATAAGCCGGTTAGTAGCGGAGTGATAACGCCAACGCCCATCACCGCAGGTAAGGTGCCAATCCCGAAGCAGAACATGGTAATTGCGCTTTGCACAATATTGCCGGTAGTGGCGGCTAGAGCCAGTGCAGTATAAATAAGGCCGCAAGGCAACCAGCCCCAAACCATACCAAACATCAAAGCTTGAGCATTGTTTTTGACTGGAATCAGTTTTCGACCAAACGGTTCAATCATTTTCCAAAAACGCGTGCCGAGTTTTTCAATATAAGCAAAGCGAGGAAACCAGCCCGCCAGGTACAAGCCAGCACCAGTCATCACTAAAGCCGAGAGAATTTGTAATAGGCGATGCGCTTGGCCTTGCGTGAAAGGCCAGCTCAAAAATCCGGCCATGACCCCAACTAACAAACCTGCTAAGCCGTAACTGGTAATGCGACCGAAGTTGTAGCTAAAAACAATCGTCAATAATCTGAATTTACTTTTGCGGATTTCAGGACTAAGGCTAAAGGTTAATGTGCCAATGATGGAGCCGCACATACCAATGCAATGTAAGCTACTAAACAGCCCCATCATTATCGCGGCAAGATAAGAGGCATTAAAATCAAGATAAAGATGCATGATTGGTAGGGTGTGTGAGGAAAAAACAATGGTGGCGATTATAAACGCTCAGCCTGACAAATAAAGCTGCTATTTAGCTAATTGGCAGTTTATAAGCGGCTCCAGCTTGCTCTCTGACCAGTTTGGGGACTAAATAGCCCGGTAATTGGCGTTGCATTTGTTCCAGTAATTGCTTGGCAGTGTGATCATCAACTGCGAAATGGCCGGTGCCAATGGCATGATCGAGTAAGTGTAAGTAGTAAGGCAAAATGCCTAAGCTAAATAATTTTTCGCTGAGTTGGCACAGGGTATTGGCATCGTCATTGACCGCTTTAAGCAATACGCTTTGATTGAGTAAGGTAATACCGTGTTGGCGGATTTTTAAACAAGCGGCAGCGACAGAAGGGCTTAATTCATTGCCATGATTGCTATGCAACACCATCACGATTTGTTGATTGCTGTTGCTTAAATGGGTCAACAAACTATCGGTTATCCGCGCTGGTAACACGATAGGTACTCGGCTGTGTAGCCTGATGCGTTGAACGTGTTTGATGTTTGCTAATTGTTGTAATAAAAACCCCAGCTTATCGTCATTCAACAACAACGGGTCACCACCGCTTAAAATCACTTCGCTAATATCGCTGTGTTCGGCAATAAAGCTAATCGCCTGTTGCAGTTTTTGGTTAGATAATTGTTGTTCGCCATAAGGAAAATTACGCCGAAAACAATAACGACAATGCACCGCACAAGCGCCGGTAGCAATCAGCAATACACGCCCTTGGTACTTATGAATAACGCCAGCTGCTGCCACTGCATTTAAATCACCGACTGGATCGGCGTTATAGCCTGGGTAATTCACTAACTCATCTTGGATGGGTAAAATTTGCCTTAATAACGGGTCGTTGGGATTGCCTTTTTCCATGCAATCGACAAAACCACGCGGTACGCGTAACGGAAAATCTTTAAAACCGAGCAACAAAGGCAACTGATTTGGTACTAATTGTAAATGCTGACAAAGGCTCTCAATGTCAGTAAATCCCTCAGCAAGCAGCTGTTGCCATGAGGTAGTTGAGGTATTCAATGTCGCTCCGGTTTCCGAATAAAAATCTTATCCATTATAATCGCCAGACTATTGTTTGTTTCACGAGGAAAAAATGGCGATTTATAGCACCAACGAATTTAAGGGCGGTTTAAAGATTATGCTGGACAACGACCCTTGTTCAATCATTGAGAACGAGTTTGTCAAACCCGGCAAAGGCCAAGCCTTTAATCGCGTTAGAATCAGAAACCTAAAAACCGGTCGCGTCATTGAGCGTACTTTTAAATCAGGCGAAACTGTAGAAGGTGCAGACGTTGTTGATCGCGAAATGCAGTATTTGTACAGCGATGGCGAATTTTGGCATTTCATGGTGCCGGATACGTTTGAACAATATCAAGCGGATAAAAATGCCGTGTCTGAAGCCATCAAATGGCTAAAAGAACAAGACATTTGCACCATGACCTTATGGAATGATTCGCCTTTGTCGGTGACACCACCTAACTTTGTCGAATTGTCTATCACCGAAACCGACCCCGGTTTAAAAGGTGATACCTCAGGCGGCGGTGGCAAACCTGCTACTTTAGAAACCGGTGCTGTGGTTCGTGTACCGTTGTTTGTTCAAATCGGTGAAATGATTAAAGTTGACACCCGCACCGGTGAATACGTTTCTCGCGTTAAAGACTAAGTGACTAAGCGTTGGCAACCGATTGCTGATTGGCAGCATTTGCGTTTACGGGCGCAGATGCTCAATCAGATTCGGCAGTTTTTTGCCGAACGCGATGTCTTAGAAGTTGAAACCCCGCTGTTGTGCAGTTCCACAGGCACTGACCCACAGCTGGATTTCTTCTCCAGTCAGTTTAATTATCCCCCGCAAAATCCCACGCTTTACTTACAAACCTCGCCAGAATTTGCCATGAAACGGCTATTAGCGGCAGGTTCTGGCAGCATTTATCAAATCTGCAAAGCCTTTAGAAATGGCGAAAGTGGTCGCAGTCATAATCCTGAATTCACCATTTTAGAGTGGTATCGAGTCGGCTACGATTTGCCGCAGCTCATGGCCGAAGTCGCTGAATTATTGCAGCAAGTCTTGCCAGAAAAACTTAGCGTGATTGAGATTAGCTATCAGCAGATTTTTCAACAAATCACCGGATTAGATGCCTTGGTCTTCAATCTTGAGACTTATCAAGATTACGCACTAGCCCAAGGCTTAGTCGATGCCGCGCATTTGTGTGGCGATGACCATGCTTTATGGCTCGATTTTCTGTTTAGCCATAGCGTACAAACCGCACTGACACCGGCCACGATTTGGTTAATTCACAGTTATCCCGCGATTCAATCATCACTGGCGCGATTAAATAGCCAAGACCCACGCATTGCTGAACGCTTTGAAGTGTTAATTAACGGCATGGAATTAGGTAACGGTTTTTATGAATTAGCCGATGCCGAAGAGCAATCAGCCCGATTTGACCAAGAAATCGCCTACCGCCAACAACATGGTTTAGCCGCTGTTGCTAAAGATCAATTATTGATTGATGCACTTGTTGCTGGCTTACCGGATTGTAGCGGCATAGCAATAGGGATTGATCGCTTGTTGATGATTGCTAGTGGTTGTAAAACCATTGATCAGGTTTTAGCGTTTCCACTGCAAAACGTTTAATTTATTTGGCCTTAAACGCTACACGAGGTGGCACCGATGACAGGCAAATCCCAATCCAATCCATTCTGGAGCCTCAGCGCTCAGCAACACTTTCAAAAATTAAGTAGCAGTCAGCAAGGATTATCCAGCGATGAAGCCCAATCCAGACTAAAGCAATACGGCCCCAATCAGCTTAATCATAAAAAGCCCAATACCGTATTGCGCTTATTACTGGCGCAGTTCAAAAGTTCGATTATTTTGCTGTTGCTATTCGCGACTGGGATTTCGTTTTATTTAAACGACCATGTCGATGCGCTGATTATTTTGAGCATTGTTTTAATCAGTGGCTTGTTGGGATTTTGGCAGGAAAAAGGCGCGGCGGATGCGGTTGAACAATTGCTGGCGCTGGTCGAAATTAAAGTTTCGGTGTGGCGTGATCACACAGTTTGCGATATGCCCGCTAATCAATTGGTGCCGGGTGATGTGATTGTGTTGAAAGCCGGTGACATTGTGCCGGCGGATTGTTGGTTAATTAGTGCCGATAATTTGTTTGTTGATGAAGCGGCTTTAACTGGCGAAAGTTATCCGGCTGAAAAAAATCCAGCCGTGTTAGCAATAGATACCGCCTTGAGTCAACGTAGCAATGCCTTGTGGATGGGAACCCATGTACAAAGCGGCTCGGCGCAAGCCTTGGTAATTGCCACCGGCGAAACCACCGAATTTGGCAAGTTATCGACACGGATTAAATTAAAAGCCCCTGAAACCGAGTTTGAACGTGGGGTCAGACGCTTTGGTTATTTGTTGATGGAAGTGACTTTGGTCTTGGTGATGATTATTTTCGCGGTCAACGTCTACTTGCATAAGCCGGTTTTGGATTCGTTTTTGTTTGCTTTAGCGTTAGCGGTGGGCTTAACCCCGCAATTATTGCCAGCGATTATCAGCGTTAATTTAGCCCACGGTGCGCGGCGCATGTTGGCGGAAAAAGTGATTGTCAAACAGCTGGCGTCTATTGAAAATCTTGGCAGCATGAACGTGCTGTGTTCCGATAAAACCGGCACCTTAACCGAAGGCACGGTGCAAGTGCATGGTGCGTTTGATGTGTACGGAAATGGCAGTGAACGCATTAGCCGTTACGCTTATCTGAATGCGGTTTACGAAACCGGTTTTAATAATCCTATCGATAACGCGATTCGTGATTTTAAAGCCTTTGATTTAGCCGATAGCCGCAAATTAGACGAAATTCCCTACGATTTTCACCGCAAAATTTTAAGTATGTGCGTGGTCGATCAACAGCAAACCTTGTTGATTAGCAAAGGCGCGTTAACCAATGTTTTAGCGGTGTGCAGTGATGTCGAAAATCCTGATGGCAGTTTAGTGGCGATAGAGCAGGTCGAAGCCGAGATTTTACAAGCCTATCAAAACTATAGCCGCCAAGGTTTACGCACCTTGGGTTTGGCTTATAAACCGTTGGCAGCGGCACAAACTCGTATTGATAAAAATCAGGAAAGCCAAATGCGCTTTTTGGGTTTTTTAACCTTTTTCGACCCGCCAAAAGCCGATTGCGTCGAAACCATTAGTCAATTACGCGAACTGGGTGTGACTTTAAAAATTATCACTGGCGACAATCGCTTAGTGGCCGAAACCGTTAGTCATCAACTGGGATTAGCGGATAGCAAAATTTTAACCGGTCCCGAAATTGCCCAAATCAGCGAGCAAGCCTTGGTGAATCGGGTAACCGAAATCAATTTATTCGCCGAAGTCGAGCCGAATCAAAAAGAACGGATTATTTTGGCGTTGAAAAAAGCCGGATTTGTGGTGGGTTACATGGGCGATGGGATTAACGATGTTTCGGCTTTACATGCCGCCGATGTCGGAATTTCGGTCGATAGTGCCGCTGATGTCGCCAAAGACACCGCGCAAATTGTCTTGCTGGAAAAGAATCTGCAAGTGTTAGTCGCTGGCGTTAAAGAAGGTCGGATTACCTTTGCCAACACCTTGAAATATGTATTTATGGCGACCAGCGCCAATTTTGGCAATATGTTTAGCATGGCTGGCGCTTCCTTATTTCTGCCGTTTTTGCCGCTGTTACCCAAGCAGATTTTGCTGACTAATTTGCTGACCGATTTCCCTGAAATGACCATCGCTTCCGATAATTTAGACGATGAAATGATTGCTCAGCCACGGCGCTGGGATATTCACTTTATCCGTCAATTTATGATGACTTTTGGTTTGGTGAGTTCGATATTTGATTACCTCACTTTTGGTTTATTGCTATGGCTGGATGTGTCGGTTGAACAATTCCGCACCGGCTGGTTTTTAGAATCGGTGATTTCAGCAGCGTCGATTGTGTTTGTGGTGAGAAGTCGTAAGCCGTTTTTTAGGAGCAAGCCGAGTAAAGCCTTGTTATTTGCAACGTTGACGGTGGTGTTATTAACCTTGGCTTTACCATATACCCCCGTCGCCAGCTTTATCGGTTTTGAACCGTTACCGTTAGAGTTGTTGGCAATGCTGGCTGGGGTTGTGGGGCTGTATATTGCCAGTGCCGAGCTTGCCAAACGGGTGTTTTATGTGGTGGTCAAAGGCTAGGTTAGGCCAGTAATGCAGCAATAATGCCAGTCATAAAAATCCCATCAAAACTCCCCGCACCGCCGATAGCCGCAATCGGTGCGCCGAGTTTATTGACGCTTTTCAGATGCAGAATGTCAGCACCAATTAACACTCCAAGTACACCGCTGATGTAAGCCAAATGTGCGGCGTGACTAGGATCGAGAAGTAACGCCAAACCTGCCGCAGTCAGTGGCGCGATTAAAATCGGCATCCCGATACCAACCCCTGCCACTGGCTGGCTTAATTTATAGCTCAGAGCGCTAATCATGCTCAGCGCAATCAGAATATGCAGAGGGTTAAGCAACTGTTGCGATAGAAAATACAGGCACAAACCCACCGGGATAATGCAACCGCCCAAGTTAATCGCGACAATCACATACCCAGCGCGAGCAGGTTTGAATAACTCCCACACCAGTTTCTGGTCACCGACTTTAATCCAATGACCGATATTTTCAGTCTTCATTTTGAAAATCGGCAGATTAATCGCACTTCCCAGCAAAGAGCCCAGCAAAATCCCTAAAGTGGCTTGTGGGCTTAAACCCAGCTTGGCAAAAGCGATTTCAAATACTTGGATTTGAATCATCATCACAAACAAAAAAGCAATCGCAAAAATGATAGCCATTGAAAAAATCGGCATGTTGAGCTCCTAGCAATGGGACGTTAGAGATTAAACAGCACAGTAACATAAATCGGCTGTTGTGCTTTGTGGCGGAGGCGTGAATGTGGTTATCAGTGAATCAGATTTTGCCGGATTTGGCTAAACTGGTGATGATAGGGGGGGTATTTATTGGTTTATAAATGTGTGTTAATAAATTATATATTTTATAGATTTATTTGAAATTGATCGGCTTGATTTATTTTAAATAATTTTACAATGTCTTGTTTTTTTGATGATATTTGTTGTTAAAAATAATCTTATTGACGTTATTTTTATTAGCAAGTAAAGTGCTTGTTTTTAAACTCGAACGATGCGCCTCTTTATATCATCATCCTATGTGAGTTGCATAATTAGCGCATCGTATTTGGGTTAATAGTAAAATTTTTAGATGTCGATATGGATAAAGAAGAGTTAGAAAAAAAGAAACTAGGATTAATATGCCTTA
>JBJSYX010000260.1:0-2991 GCA_046090005.1 Methylomonas sp.
CCAAATCTTCAAATGCCACGACACGAGATGCGCGAATCGCTTTCGACACCAAGTACGCCGCGCCACCCACCGCCATTAAATACACCGCTTGATGTTTTTTAATCGCGTCTAAGGCCAGCGCACCGCGTTCGGCTTTGCCTATCATGCCCAATAAGCCGGTTTCAGCTAATACTTTGTCGGTGAAGCTGTCCATCCGTGTCGCGGTGGTTGGGCCAGCGGGGCCAACGACTTCGTCACGCACCGGATCAACAGGGCCAACGTAATAGATAAATTTGTTTTTGAAATCAACGCCAGCCGGCAAACCTTCGTCACTGGCTAATAAATCCACCAGTTTTTTGTGTGCTGCGTCGCGTCCGGTCAGCATCGTGCCGCTGAGCAATAAAGTTTCCCCAGGTTGCCATGCGGCGATGTCGGCTTTACTCAAAGTATCAATATTGATGCGGCGCGCGTTACCAGCGGTTTGGGTAATCACCGGCCAGTCTGCCAATTTTGGCGGCGTCAGCAACGCTGGGCCTGAACCATTCAAGATAAAATGCGCGTGCCGAGTCGCGGCGCAATTGGGAATCATCGCAATCGGTTTATTGGCAGCGTGAGTTGGGTAATCGAGAATTTTAATATCCAACACCGTGGTTAACCCACCCAAACCTTGGGCGCCAATCCCTAAGGCATTGACCTTGTCAAACAACTCTAAACGCAATTGTTCTAAAGCGTTGTTGGGGCCACGGGCGATTAAGTCTTGAATATCAATCGACTCCATACACGCTTGTTTAGCCAGCAACATGGCTTTTTCCGCTGTGCCGCCAATACCGATACCTAAAATCCCTGGCGGACACCAGCCAGCGCCCATCGTCGGCACCATTTTCATCACCCAATCGACAATACTTTCACTGGGATTGAGCATGGCAAATTTGGATTTAGCTTCTGAGCCACCACCTTTAGCCGCCACTTCAACTTCAACTTGATCGCCTTTGACCAATTCCATGTGAATCACTGCTGGGGTGTTGTCTTTGGTGTTAATTCGTTTTCCGGCAGGATCGGACAAAATCGAAGCCCGAAGCAGGTTATCAGGATGAGTATAAGCACGGCGCACACCTTCGTTGACCATGTCGCTAACGCTCAATTCAGCATCCCAACGCACATCCATGCCGATTTTCAAAAACACAGTGACGATGCCGGTATCTTGGCAAATCGGCCGTTTGCCTTCGGCACACATCCGCGAGTTAATCAAAATCTGCGCCATCGCATCTTTAGCGGCGGGGCTTTGTTCTTTTTGATAAGCAGCGTGTAGCGCCTGGATGAAATCTTTTGGGTGGTAATAAGAAATGTATTGCAGGGCGTCGCAAATGCTGTCGATGAAATCGTCTTGGCGGATGGTAGTCATGGCGAGTGTCTGTGTTTTAAAAATGCGGGGAATTTAACACAGTAAGGTGCATTTTATGCGCCGACAGTTCAAGCATTTAGCAATCTGCGGGTAAGCAAAAATTGCATATCGCGCCGACCATCAGCAATCAAAACGATAAAAATGGTTTGGGATTGAATTCGATAAATAATTCGGTAGGGTTTGAAAAAACATTGCCGATATTCCTGAATACCCAACGCTATCAGCTCTTTGGGATAAGAACCTCGCTCAGGAAACTGAACCAAAGTTTCAATCTCTGCCAACAGACCATCCAAAACATAATTTGCATTAACCGGCAAATCAGTCAACGCTATGTAGTCATAAATCGCTTCTAAGTCTTGTTCTGCGCCTTGGGTTAACAAGACTTGGAAAGTTGGCTGATTCATTATTCAACCGAATGTTTGGCTTTAAGTCTGGCAGCCACATTAGCAATCGGTTTCACCTTGCCTGCCTGAATTTCCTGATTACCCAAAGCCAAGATTTTCAGCAGCGCCAAAGTTTCTTGGGTTTCTTCATAAGAAACAATATCTTGAATCACTGCTTTAGCCTCACCATTTTGAGTAATCACCATAGGCTCACGCGCTTCAGTTAGTGTTAATAACACCTCGGCAGCATGAGCTTTTAAGTAACTGATTGGTTTTACTTGGGATGAGTAGCGCATTGAAGATTCCTGTTGGCTTAATTGTAAGACTCAATTTAGTCTTTTATTGGTCAATTCACAAGATTTAGATTCTTATCAAATTAATCGGAAATACGGTATATAAGCACCTAAGCAATCCCACCAAACCAGCCACCCCAACTCAACATAGCCCCAAAGCCCTAGTTAAGTTAAAATGCGGCAGTTTTATTGGCTTTGTAGGTATCTAAAGTGTTGAAAAAAATACTGCTTTCATCGGTTGCGGCGTTGACTTTAAGCGCTTGTGCAACCAGTCCTACCGGCAGAACCCAATTTATTTACATGAACGACAACCAAGTCGATCAAATGGGTTTGCAGTCATTTAATGATATGAAAACTAAAAACCCGATTAGCAAAAATGCCACTTATAACCAGTTCGCTCAGTGCGTGGCGCAAGCAATCACTCATGAAACCGGCGGCCAATGGGAAGTGGTGGTGTTTGAGGATGAGACGTTGAATGCCTTTGCTTTGCCGGGTAATAAAATCGGTGTTCACACTGGTTTGATTAATTTAGTTGATAACCAAGACCAATTAGCGGCGGTGATTGGTCATGAAGTGGGTCACGTTTTGGCACGACACAGCAATGAGCGTTTATCACAGGAAACCGCTGTTAGTGGGGGTTTATCAATCATTCAAGCAGTAACCCAACCACAAACCGCAATGGGACAAACCGCATTAGGCTTATTAGGAGTTGGTGCCCAGTATGGAGTGATTTTGCCATTTAGCCGCACTCACGAAAGCGAAGCCGATACTATCGGCCTAGATTTGATGGCCAAAGCCGGTTTTGATCCTAAACAAAGCGTCAATTTGTGGTTGAAAATGGATAAAGCTTCACAAGGCGGCGAGCCGATTGAGTTTATGTCTACCCATCCATCGCATGGCAACCGTATCGATAATTTGAATCAGCACATGAACC
>JBJSYX010000261.1:0-2856 GCA_046090005.1 Methylomonas sp.
AATGATTGTCTTGAACGAATTGAACTTCGTAGCCAATGGCTTGGTTAAAAGCGGTTTGGTTGAAGCTTTCAAAAAAGTATCCGCGTTGGTCACCGAATACTTGGGGTTCAATTAGGACAACGTCGGGAATTTTAAGCGGCGTGGCTTTCATCAAAATACCGTTTCTTTCAGCATGCGTAACAAATATTGCCCATAACCATTTTTAGCTAACGGACTGGCTAAAGCCTGAATTTTTTCATCATCTATCCAACCGCTACGCCAAGCAATTTCCTCTGGGCAGGAAACTTTTAAACCTTGGCGGCGTTCGATGGTTTCAATAAAGTTGCTGGCTTCTATCAGGCTTTCATGGGTGCCGGTATCTAGCCAAGCGTAACCACGTCCCATGATTTCGACGTTCAATTGCTGTTGTTGTAAGTAGGCTTTGTTGACGTCGGTAATTTCCAGCTCGCCGCGCGGGGAGGGTTTTAAGTTAGCGGCAATATCAATCACTTGATTGTCATAAAAATATAAGCCGGTGACTGCATAGTTACTTTTGGGTTGAGTGGGTTTTTCTTCTAATGAAGTAGCGATGCCTTGTTGATCAAAGCTAACCACGCCGTAACGCTCTGGATCGTGAACGTGATAGGCAAAAACGGTAGCACCGCTGTCTTGGTTGGCGGCTTTGATTAATTGTTGTTGTAAATCGTGGCCGTGAAAAATGTTATCGCCTAACACTAAGGCGCTTGGATGATTACCAACAAACTGTTTACCAATAATGAAGGCTTGCGCCAAACCGTCTGGGCTAGGTTGTACGGCATATTGCAGATTAATCCCCCAATCGTTACCGTCGCCTAATAGCTGTTGAAATAACGGTGTGTCGTGTGGTGTGGAGATAATCAAAATATCGCGTATCCCCGCTAACATTAAGGTGCTAAGCGGGTAGTAAATCATCGGTTTATCGTAGATCGGCAGTAGCTGTTTGGATACGGCTTTAGTGACTGGATAAAGTCGGGTGCCAGAGCCACCAGCGAGGATGATGCCTTTGCGAGGGAGTTGGGTGGTCATTTTTCGGTTCAATTGTTTTGAATTAGGATTCAGATTAGTCATTTTATCAGCGAAAAGCTGGTTAGTTGTTTTTGTTGGTGTTGGTGACAGATGGTATGATGCGATGGCATTGAATTAAGGAGTAGTAAATGGCGACAATTACCTTTGATACACACAAATTTGTACGCAAATTAAACGAATCAGGTTTTGAAGAAAGGCAAGCAGAAGGTATTGCTGATGCATTCAAAGATGCTAGTGGCGAGGCTGAACTCGCTACAAAAAGAGATATTAAGCAGATTCGTTCTGAAATTCGCGAATTCAAAGCAGAAATAACCGGCGAATTAAAATTAAATTGTTGGATGTTAGGCGCTATTTTGGGAATGGCGATTGCTAATTTTGCGAAACAATTCTTATAAGTCGATTGAGTAATTTAATAACTCAAAGCCTCTGTCAACATTCGTTCAACCCCCATCCGCCAATCAGGTAACACCAAACTAAACCGACTTTGCAATTTCTCAGTATTCAAACGGGAGTTCAATGGTCGTTGAGCCGATGTAGGGTAGGCGCTAGTTGGAATGGCGGTGATCGCATTTTCAGCCGTTTTAAGTTCAATGCCCATTTTTCGGGCGTAATCTAAAACATAGCGAGCGTAGTCATACCAACTGGTTTCACCGGCTGCGGCTAAATGATACAAACCGGATAATTCGGGTTGTTTCAAGCAAGTTCTAATTGTATGTGCGGTGACATCGGCTAATAACTCGGCGCCAGTCGGTGCGCCAATTTGGTCGTTAATCACCGATAACTGATCGCGCTCTTTCGCTAGTCGCAACATGGTTTTGGCAAAATTATTGCCACGCGCCGCATACACCCAGCTGGTGCGGAAAATTAGATGCAAACCTTCAGCGGCTTGAATGGCTTGTTCGCCAGCCAATTTGCTTTGGCCGTAAACACTTAACGGCGCAACGGCATCGGTTTCTTGCCAAGCTTGCGAGCCAGAACCATTAAACACATAGTCAGTTGAATAATGCACTAGCCATGCGCCGATTTGCTTGGCTGCTTGAGCTAAGGTTTCTGGGGCTTTGGCGTTGATGGTGTAGGCCAATTCGGTTTCAGTTTCGGCTTTATCGACCGCTGTGTAAGCGGCGGCGTTGACGATGACATTGGGTTTTAGGCTCTTAACCGTTTCTGAGACCGCATCAGGATTGCTTAAATCACCACAGTAATCGGTGCTGTCGCGGTCTAAAGCAATGAGTTCGCCCAGTGGCGCTAAGCTACGTTGCAACTCCCAGCCTACCTGACCGTTTTTGCCGAGTAATAAAATTTTCATCAGTTTCTAGCGGCGTAGTTGGTGTCTAGCCAAGTTTGGTAATCGCCGGATAGCACGTTGCTCACCCAAGCTTGATTATCCAAATACCATTGCACGGTTTTTTGAATCCCCGTTTCAAAGGTTTCAGCGGGTTTCCAGCCTAATTGTTGTTCGAGTTTACGTGCATCAATCGCATAACGGCGGTCGTGACCTGGGCGGTCGGTGACGTAAGTGATTTGCTCTGCGTAAGATTTGCCATCATTGCGCGGTTTTAGTTGATCAAGAATACTGCATAAGGTATGCACTACATCCAGATTAGGTTTTTCGTTCCAGCCGCCAATGTTATAAACCTCGCCCACTTGTCCTGATTCCAATACTCGA
The DNA here is from genome assembly GCA_046090005.1 of Methylomonas sp. Taxonomy (GTDB): domain Bacteria; phylum Pseudomonadota; class Gammaproteobacteria; order Methylococcales; family Methylomonadaceae; genus Methylomonas. The sequence continues at coordinate 2,711 of JBJSYX010000261.1, forward strand.
CGAATCGCACTGCAATGGTCTTTAACATACAGCCAATCACGGATTTGCTGGCCGTCGCCGTAAATCGGTAATGCTTTGCCAGCGAGGGCATTTTGAATGCACAGCGGAATCAATTTTTCGGGGAAGTGATAAGGCCCGTAGTTGTT
>JBJSYX010000262.1:0-2287 GCA_046090005.1 Methylomonas sp.
GCATGGTGCCGACAAAAACCGCAGTCGCGCCGTATTGACCAGCTAGTTGTTGGGCCTGGTATTCGGCAAGGCTTTGCCACGGGTCAAATGCTTGAGAAGTCAGGCTGATAGTCATGTTAACCGCCGGTTACAGGTGGAAAAAAAGCCAACTCGTCGCCGTCTTTAACCAGTGAGTCTAAACGGGCATAGTCCATATTCACCGCAACCAACACACCCTCTGGCATGGCCAAATCTGGATTTAGCTGCTGCCAAATCTGGATAGCAGATAAAGGTTCAGTGAATAGCAATTCGGCATCAGCATGACCGATGCGTTCTTTCAAACTGGCAAAATAACGGACTTTAATCGACATAATGTTTTATCGGGTAATACAATGCCCAACTGTTAATAATGATCGGATTATCCCATGCCTAGCAATACGCTCAATCATTTTAATGCCGCCGGAGAAGCGCATATGGTCGATGTCGGCGATAAAGCCATCACTCAACGTACCGCGATTTGCGAAGGTTACATCGGAATGCAGGCCTCGACTTTGGCTTTGATTATGGCCGGTAATCATAAAAAAGGTGATGTGTTAGGCATTGCTCGTGTTGCGGGGATTATGGCCAGCAAACGCACTGCGGATTTAATTCCGCTTTGTCATCCATTGCCATTAACTCATGTTGATATTCAACTAACCGCTGATACAGCAAACAATCGTGTTCATTGTTTAACCACAGTGAAAACCAACGGTCAAACTGGGGTGGAAATGGAAGGATTAACTGCCACGCAAATTGCCTTGTTGACCATTTATGATATGTGTAAGGCAGTAGATAGAGGAATGGTAATTAGTGGGGTACAGTTATTGGAGAAAATCGGCGGGAAGTCCGGTCATTGGCGACAGGTTAATGACACTTAAATTTCTCGAAGATTTTTAAGTCAATTTAGTGCAGTTGCCTAGGTCACTTTTGGCGGGTGCAAGGATTTAGTGATTGACCATGATACAATCAAACCGATGTTCTAACCATGTGGAACTGAGGCGGCTTAAGTAGTTGGTGATAGATTTCTATCGATTGACTAGATACCGCCAAGTTATTCAGGTCAAAAAATAAACCTGCAAGTTTTGTGATTTGCAGGTTTTTTTATGTCTTGATTCTGCATAATTTTTAGCAGTCGATATTTGAAATTTTTCATGTCTAGAGTCACTTATTACTACCTCGGTCTGGTCGGTTTTTTCGGCTTGTTTTTTCTATTGATGGCTTGGCACACTTTGTTATCACCCTCGTCGCGCTTGCCAACAGCGTTATTATTAATCATCAGCGTTGGGCCTTTGTTACTGCCGTTTAAAGGCTTTTTGGATCGTAATTTGAAAAGCTGTACTTGGATGAGTTATTTAAGTTTGCCCTATTTTGCTCACGGCGCTGCCGAGGCTTACGTCAATTCCGCAGAAAGACCTTATGCTTTGCTGGAAATATTATTTAGTTTGCTGTTGTGTTTTGGTGCGGGTTTATTTGTGTATAAAGCAGAGAAGGTTAAATAGGCGATTATGCAAGTCCCTTTAGCATTTGAGTTTCAAGCTAACCAAACTTTTGCGAGTTATTATGCCGGCCAAAATGCCGAGGTGGTTGTGCAATTACAGGCATTAGCGGTTGATGGTCATGAGCAGCAAATTTTTGTTTGGGGTGACGCTGGTTGCGGTAAAACGCATTTGCTGCAAGCCTGTTGTCAGCTGGCAAAATTAAATAACAAAGAGCCGTTCTATTTTAAATTTAATCAGCAACTCCCTGATTCCGCGATGCTAGAGGGCCTGGATGAAATGGATTTGGTGGTTTTTGATGATGTTCAATATTTGGCGGGCAACACCGACTGGGAACTAGCAATGTTCGCCTTCTATAATAGTCATCGCCAAAATGGTCACAGATTACTGCTTGCCGCCGATTGTCCACCTAAATTTCTGCCGATTGTGTTGCCGGATTTAAAAACGCGTATAAATTGGGGATTAACGCTAAAAATTCAGCGCTTAAACGACCAAGAAATTCTTGAAGCCTTGCAAGTAAAAGCGCTCCATTTAGGTTTTGAACTCTCGCCTTTAGTGGGGCGATTTTTACTTAATCATTATGTTCACGACTTTCCCGCATTATGGCAATTGCTAGAAAAAATTGATCGCGCCACATTAGCCGCCAAGCGTAAATTGACTATTCCTTTTTTAAAGCAAATCTTAGCTGATGAGTCAAAAATCAACGAATCCTAAGTTTTTAAAGCTGATCAATCAACATAACAGAATTGACATTCTGTTTTTTTTGATTTTTC
>JBJSYX010000263.1:0-5372 GCA_046090005.1 Methylomonas sp.
CAACACGAACGCAAAGAATTGTTGCGGTTTTTAACCTGCGGCAATGTTGATGATGGCAAAAGCACCTTGATTGGGCGTTTATTGCATGATTCAAAAATGATTTACGAAGACCAACTGGCCGCCGTGCAAGCGGACAGCGTCAAATCCGGCACCACTGGTGCTGGCAAAATCGACTTGGCTTTGCTGGTTGACGGCTTACAAGCGGAGCGCGAGCAGGGCATTACTATCGATGTCGCGTACCGCTATTTTTCAACATCGACCCGCAAATTCATCATCGCTGACACACCAGGCCACGAGCAATACACTCGCAACATGGCCACTGGCGCTTCAACTTGTGATTTAGCAGTGATTTTGATTGATGCGCGTTACGGCGTACAAACCCAAACCAAACGTCACAGTTTTATTGCCTCTTTATTAGGCTTGAAACACATCATCGTTGCGATCAATAAAATGGATTTGGTCGGCTATAGCGAAGATACTTTCAATAAAATCAAAGCCGATTATTTAGCGTTTATTAAAAGCCTAGACTTACACGATGTTCACTTTATTCCGATGTCAGCTTTAGACGGCGACAACGTGGTGAATCCTAGCGCCAATATGCCTTGGTTTACTGGCAAAACCATGATGGATTTGCTGAACAGCATTGAAATTGCCAGCGATCATAACTTTAACGATGCGCGTTTCCCAGTCCAGTACGTCAACCGCCCTAACCTTGATTTCCGTGGTTTCTGCGGCACTGTAGCATCTGGCGTGTTTCATAAAGGCGATGTCATTACCGCTTTGCCATCCGGCAAATCCAGCAAAATCAAATCCATCGTTACGTTTGATGGCGATTTAGAGCAAGCTTTTGCCGCACAAGCCGTGACCTTGACCTTGGAAGATGAAATCGACATTAGCCGTGGCGATGTGATTATCGGTCAACAACAAAACACCCCAAGCATCGCTGATAAATTTAAAGCCACAATCGTTTGGATGACCGAACAAGCGATGACGCCAGGTCGTCAATATGTCATCAAACTGGCCACCCGTAGCGTTTCTGGTTCGGTATCCATGATTCACCATCGAATCGACGTTAATACTTTGGAACACCACGATGCCAACGCTTTAAACCTGAATGAAATTGGCTCTTGCAGCGTAGCAGTGAATGCGCCTGTAGTATTCGATGCTTACCAACGCAACAAAACCACCGGTTCATTCATCATCATCGACCGTTTAAGCAATGTCACCGTTGGTGCGGGGATGATTACTGGCGAAGCCAATGCTGAAGAGTGGTCTGCGGTTTCTGCCGAAGAACGTGCTACCCGTTTTGGCCAAACTGCGAGCATCATTGGCTTAACCGGCAAGAATGCAAAACAATTCGCTTACCAATTAGAGCGCAAATTATTTGATACCGGCCACGCCACCACCATTCTCGAACAAGGCAACAATGAATTAGCTGACGCAATTAAAAACGCTGGCTTGATTGCTTTGAGCTTGACTGATGCGGTGACCTTCAACGACTTGAGCTTCAATAGTGATGAGCTCGATGTTGATAGCGTTCACGCCGCACTAAAACAAGCGGGCATTATTCACTAATCCCAACCAGCCGGCTTAATCGCCGGCTGTTTTTAGCCTTGTGTTAATTGGCACAAGTCCTTTTCGCTTAGCTCTTTGGTTTGGCCTTGACACCGACAACCGTTACCCCTCAATCAATTCAACAAGCCGCTGATTTACTGCATCAAGGTGAATTGGTCGCTTTTCCTACCGAAACTGTTTACGGTTTGGGTGCAGATGCATCTAATCCTGACGCTGTGGGCAAAATTTTTGCCGCTAAAGGTCGGCCTGCGGATCACCCCTTGATTGTTCATATTGCTAGTGCTTCGCAACTTAATGACTGGGCTGAACAGGTACCTGAATCGGCATTACGATTGGCAGAAGCATTTTGGCCAGGACCATTAACCATTATTTTGAATAAAAAAGCTTGCGTACCGTTCGCGGTAACCGGCGGTCAAAATACGGTTGGCTTACGAGTACCGGCCAATCCAGTGGCACTACAACTACTACAAGCGTTTGGCGGCGGGGTTGCCGCGCCATCAGCAAATCGTTTTGGCCGCATCAGCCCAACTCTTGCGGAGCATGTGGCGGAAGAATTAAACGATAGTGTCGCATGTATTCTCGATGGCGGCGCTTGCACTGTTGGCGTCGAATCAACCATTATTGATTTAAGCGATAGTCAACCAACCATTCTTAGACCGGGACGGATTACCCGTAGCCAATTGAAAGCCGTATTAAAAACTGACATTGGTTTATCTTCGCAAACCAAAATTCGCGCACCAGGTATGATGGCAGTTCACTACGCGCCCAATACTATGGCTTTACTTTGCCCAGCCGATACCTTGATTAGCATGATTGACGAACTATGTGCTGATGGCAAACAAATTGGTGTACTGGCATTTAGCACCGAAATCGCCAACCTGCCTTGCCTAAACATCGTGCAACTTCCCAGTCAGGCTGAGCATTATGAAGCAGCCCTTTATAGTGCAATGCGCGAATTGGACAAATTGGCATTGGACAGTATTTTGATAGAACAACCACCCAATAACGAAGCTTGGGCGGCTGTTAACGACAGACTTGAGAAAGCTACGGTTTAATGAACGACCAAGATTGGATGCGCTATGCAATTCGCTTGGCGCAGCGTGCTGAACAACAGGGCGAAGTCCCAGTCGGTGCTTTGGTGGTTTATGGGAATAGTTGTCTGGCAGAAGGCTGGAATCAACCAATTCAAAACCACGACCCAACTGCTCATGCCGAAATTCAGGCCATCAGAAAAGCAGGGCAGGCATTAACTAATTATCGTCTGATTGATTGCACGCTTTATGTAACGCTAGAACCTTGCGTAATGTGCATGGGTGCAATTGCTCATAGCCGGATTAAGCGTTTGGTATTTGGCGCATTTGATCCTAAACGTGGCGCGGTTTGTAATGCACTGCAATTAAGTGATGCGACCTTTTTAAATCACCATATTGAATGGCAGGGTGGCGTTTTAGAAGCCGATTGCTCAAGCTTGCTGACGGACTTTTTTAAAGCTAAACGTCGATAGAAATGCCTTTGCTGGTAATCAGCAAAGGCATCTAATGCTTATTTATTATTACGTAAGCGTTTGTACGCATTAATCAATCCGTTGGTAGAACAATCATGACTATCAATGACTTGATCATTTTTAAGCTCTGGCAAAATTGCTTTTGCTAAAACTTTACCCAATTCCACTCCCATTTGATCGAAAGAATTAATATTCCAAATCACGCCTTGCACGAAAATCTTGTGCTCGTAAAACGCAATTAACTTACCTAAAGTTCTCGGCGTTAATTTTTTGAACAAGAAGGAGTTTGAGGGTTTATTGCCTTCAAATATTTTTGAAACAATATAAGCATCATCCAAATTTGGTTCATGACTTAAATCGCGTCTTACTTCTTCTTCTGTTTTACCACGCATCAAGGCTTCCGCTTGCGCTAAGAAGTTGGAAATCAAAATATCATGATGCTCAGGCAAATCGTAATGGCTTTGCGCAGCGGCCAAAAAGTCACTAGGTACTAATTTGGTACCTTGATGAATTAATTGGAAAAACGCATGTTGACCATTGGTTCCGGGTTGACCCCAGATAATAGGCCCAGTGTTGTAATCGACTTTATCGCCATCAATCGTTGCGCTTTTACCGTTACTTTCCATATCACCTTGCTGAAAATAATCAGCAAAGTATTTCAATGACTGAGCGTAAGGCAAAATGGCGTAGGTTTCTGCTTCAAAGAAGTTGTTATACCAAATCCCTAACAAGCCCATAATAACGGGGATATTTTGTTCGAACGGCGCGCTACGGAAATGCTCATCAGCGGCATAAGCACCTTCTAGCAATTCCTCGAAGTTATCCATGCCGATATACAACGCAATCGATAAACCAATAACTGACCATAAAGAATAGCGACCACCAACCCAGTCCCAAAACTCGAACATATTGGCTGGATCAATGCCAAATTCCTGAACCTTTTCAATGTTGGTGGAAATGGCAATAAAGTGTTTAGAGATTTGCGCCGGATCTTTGGCATCCTTCAAAAACCAATCTCTTGCCGAACGCGCATTGGTCATAGTTTCTTGGGTAACGAATGTTTTCGATGAAATCAAAAACAACGTCGTTTCTGGATTAAGATGCCGTAAAGTTTCAACAATATCGGTTTCATCAACATTGGAAACAAAATGGGTTTTTAAGCTATCCATACCATAGGGGGCTAAGGCGGTATCCACCATTTTCGGCCCTAAATCTGAACCGCCAATCCCAATATTAACCACATCAGTAATGGCTTTACCGGTAAAACCTTTCCATTCACCTGAGCGCACCTGCTCAGTAAACACCCGCATTCTGGCCAAAACCTTGTTGATTTCTGGCATCACATCTTCGCCACGAAAATACACGGGCTTATTACTACGATTGCGCAACGCAGTATGTAGCACCGCGCGTTTTTCGGTGGTATTAATGATAGAACCCGTAAACATTGCTTCGGTTTTTGCGCTTAAATCAGCACGTTCAGCCAATTTAATCAATAAAGGCAAGGTTTCTTCGGTAATCTGATTTTTAGAAAAATCAAACAACAAATCACCATAAGTGACCGAAAATTTATCAAAGCGTTGCGGATCGTTATTGAACGCCTCCTTCATGCAAAATTTTCCAGCAATTTCCTTGTGATGTTGCTTTACGGCATTCCATTCGGGGGAGTCGATTAATTTGGTCATATTATTTTAGTTGTAGCGGGATGATGTCTTCAGATCTCTGAAAATAATGTCATGCAGCAGGAAAGTCTCAGCACATTATAAAGATAGTCTTATCCTAGACCAAAAAAAATTAATCATGGTAATACTCTACAACCATAGTCACAGTATTGCCTTTATTTGGCAAGGTTGATGTGCTAGAGTTAAGCATTGAACTATCCAATTTCTATACTCTAGGCGATTGGTTAAAACAATATTCATGCTTAACCGCATGATAATAATAAGAATTAAGCAACTATAAACGGGAAGGTTCTATGAAAAATGCACATATCTTAAGAAAAGGGTTTCTTGCTCTACTGGGCTTGATTTTTTCATCTGCTTTGTGGGCGCACGGCGGTGCTGCCGGTACCGACACAGACCAATGTAAGTTCGAATTAGAAAAAGATCATTGGATTCATTACACAGCTTATCAACCGAAAGCTTATCCAGCTGAAGAATTCTGCGGCAATCTTCCTGATACCGACACTTTAATTCAATTGGTATTTGACTATCAAGATCAAAGATACCGTAACCGCGCTATCGAATTTGAAGTAACCAAAGAACCTGAGGGCACACGAGTTTTCTTCCAACCTGCT
>JBJSYX010000264.1:0-2105 GCA_046090005.1 Methylomonas sp.
TTCTGGATGGTGGTGACAATGATTTTGTTGTCGTCCTTATCTAAGTTGCGTTTCAGCCCAGCAGTGCTGTCAGAGCCATTGACGCTATCCGGCGAAAAGCGTTGATATTCCTTCATGGTCTGGTAATCGAGGTCTTTCCTATCCACCACAAAAAACACCTTGTTGATAAAATCCAGCTCGGTAGCCAACCGCGCCGCTTTAAAGCTGGTCAAGGTTTTACCGGAACCGGTGGTATGCCAAATAAAACCACCGCCTTCAATATTGCTCCAGTTTTTGGCTAGATAAGCACTATTGATTTTCCACAAAATCCGCTCGGTGGCGGCAATCTGATAGGGACGCATCACCAGCAAAGTATCGCTGACATCAAACACCGAATAATGCAGCAATACATTAAGCAGGGTGTTTTTCTGAAAAAACGTAGCGGTAAAATCCTTTAAATCTTTAATCAAGCTGTTGTCAGACTTCGCCCAATTCATCGTGAAATCAAAACTGTTTTTATCGCGCTTAGTGGTATTAGCGAAATAGCGGCTATCGGTGCCGTTGGAAATCACGAACAACTGCAAATACTTGAACAAGGAATTGTCGCTGTTAAAGCTCTCTTTGCTGTAACGATGCACCTGATTAAACGCCTCGCGAATCGCCACTCCGCGTTTTTTCAGCTCCACCTGCACCAATGGCAAACCATTCACCAAAATCGTCACATCATAGCGGTTAGCGTGACTGCCTTTTTGTTCAAACTGCTTGATGACTTGCAGCTTATTACGGGCAATGTTGTTTTTATCCAGCAGGTAGATGTTCTTGATGCGGCCATCGTCAAACACAAAGTCATGAATATAGTCATCATGAATCTTGCGGGTTTTATCGACGATGCTATCGCTGGGCTTATCTAAATACACCTCAACAAATCGCCGCCATTCACGCTCTAAAAACTGCATATTGTTCAGGGCTTGCAACTGTTCCTGCAGATTAGCCAGCAATTTGTCGTGGCTGTTTAAATCGCGTAAATACTCATACCCTTGGTTTTCTAAATCAGCGATAAATTCACGTTCCAAATCGTATTCGCTTTGATAGGATTCATTGACTTGTGAATATTTGCTGTATTTATCCAGAACGATGAAATTATTGGATTCTGCGATGGTTTTATAGTCACTCATTACTTATTTTCCTCTACTGAGCATCGTGTCAGTGGATTTGGTGTAACTAATCATTTTTTCTATCCTTGTTTGATTGTTGCAATTGCTTGGCATTTTGCGTGCTGACAACTTTTTTCCCTGTTTCCGCTTCTAATTTTAGTTTGGCTTCTTTGGCAACACCGCCGCCACGCTTTGCCACATCTTCATGTTCGGCAAATGATTGAGGGTTGGCGACTTCGGAAATCTCTTTAGTGGACAACTCTGCCAGCATATTGATGACCAATTCTTTATTAGTCATGTTGTCACGCAGGTTTTCCTTTTTAAGCCCTTTGTATTGTTTGTATTCTTTGGCGGTTTTTCCTGCCCATGTTTTGTAAATGACATCAGTTAAAAAGGCAAACTCCACACCCTCTTGCAAACCGTGTTTTTTCCACTCGTCAGTTAATTCTTTGCGAATCTCTATACTTTTTAAGCGTTGGTTAATCCAGTTATCGGAATAGCCTAGGCGCTTATAGTCAAGCATTGCCTGCTCAATTGAGAGTTCTGGGTCTTGCAGTTGGTCTACTCGCTGTTTGGCAACCTCTGCCAGCCACAATTTAAAAGGTTCTGCTTTTTTGGAGGGTATGGATTGGATTATTCTAAAAACCTGATTGGTATCCAGAACATCGGTAAAACGTAGCTTGCCGTCAGGGGCTTCAAGTTTCAACTGGTTAGTCACACTAACCGCTTCACTGCCTTCTTGCTTGAGTTTGTTTTTTAGCCATTTCCAATAGTAGAATCAGCCTGTTCTCACAAGTCCTTCACAATCATGGCATTCCATTTCTCCCCTAAACTGTGTTTCTTGGATTTGCTTCTGTCCGCAGCACCTGCATCTCCTGGGGCCACTTTGCCTCTTCTTTGTTTTGGCCTTCGCTGCTCCTTCTTGAGAGGATGCTGCACAAGCCCTTTATCCAGCTGTCAGTGATTTTCTTG
>JBJSYX010000265.1:0-7806 GCA_046090005.1 Methylomonas sp.
CCTGACTCGCGATTGACCGCCATCAGCAGCAATCAATAACTTGGCCGTTAAAATTTGCCCGTCAGCTAAAACCAATTCCGAATCACTACCGTTGTAGTTGATTTTGGTGATGGTGGCCGGCATTAATAATTGAATATTGTCGAAACTGGGTAAACGCTCTAAAAGCGCTAATTGGGTAATGCGGTTTTCGACGATATAGCCTAATTCGGGGTAGTTAATGTCATCACTGTTAAAAGTGGTGTCACCAGCGGTTTCCCAAACCCGCATCCGTTTGAATGGGCAACTGCGTCTGTCGATAATGCCTTGCCAAGCACCAACCGCTTCTAAAATATGTTTAGAAGCAATGCTTAAAGCTGACACACGTAAATCGTGGGGTTGTTGTTCATCAAAGGCTTCAGGCACTTGCGACTCGATGACAGCCACTTTTAAGTCGCTGCCACCCAGGCAACAAGCCACTGCCGCACCAACCATACCACCACCAACAACGACCACATCAAATTCTTGTTTCATATCAATATCACAGGATTAGCTTAGTTTTTTAAAGTAAAGTCAGCGATTACGCTATTGCTTGCATGCTTCATCGAATGACAGAAGCCCCGTCGCGTGTTATAGTTGGAAAGTTTCACTGACTGAAAATCAGGATAAATATGCAAGGTTTTCGCTGTTTTTGTTGACTCTAACACGCAGCAGACAGAAAAACCATAAACGCCATTATTGGTTACCCAAACTGATAACGCATTTAAACAGCAAGAAAGGATCTGGATAGCAATGATCAAAACAACCCTGGAAAGCACATCAACCAATATGCTTTACGATGCCGATTTATCGCAGGATAGCTGCGGTGTTGGTTTTATTACCCGCAAGGACAGCAAGCAAACTCACGATGTTTTAGTGAAATCGCACGAAGCTTTGTGCACAATCCCGCATCGTGGTGGCATGAGCGCCGAAGGAATTGGTGATGGCGCTGGGGTTAATATTGACCTTTCTTTAAACTTTTTCCGCAAAGTAACCGGTATTGCCGAGTTAAACCTTGGCGATTTTGGTGTTGCTAATTTTTTCTTTCCAGAAGATCACGCCCATTACGATTCGGCTGCCGCGCAATTAGTTGAAGCCCATTTTGCTGAATTTGATTTACCCATTATCAAATGGCGCGAAGTACCGGTTGATAATTCAGTACTGAATGCGGCTTCTGTCAAAGCCCAGTTGCCGATTAAGCAGGTGATTTTTGGTCGCCCGACTGCCTTAAAAACCGCGACTCACGAAGAATTTGAACGCCATATTCAATCAGCGTTATTAACCATCGAAGTTGAAGGCTTCACCCGTTCTGAATTACAAGGTTTCTACCCTTTATCAATGAGCTCACGCACCCAAGTTTACAAAGGTCGCCTGAACTCATTTGAGGTCATTCCATATTTTGTTGATTTGTACGACACCGATCACGAAATCAGCACCCTCTTCTTCCACACCCGTTTTTCAACCAACACCGCACCAGCCACCATGATGGCGCAACCGTTCCGCTATATGGCGCACAATGGTGAGTTGAATACGGACAAGAAAAACCGTTTGAGCGAAAACGCGATTGCCCGTCAAAACAACAAGCATGTCGTGTTTCCATCAGGTCAATCTGACTCAGGCCGTCTTGATCAAACCTTAACCCGCCGCATCAATGAAGATGGCTTGGACATCGTCACCGCAATTTTGGCAATGATGCCACCGGCTTGGGAAAACGATACGACTTTGCCAGATGATGTTCGCGCGATGCTGGAATATTTCAGCTTGTATGAAGAAAAAAATGACGGCCCAGCGGCATTGATTTTCAACGATGGCATTCGCGTTGGTGCCCGTTTAGACCGTTTAGGTTTGAGACCGTTACGTTCAGTAGAAACCAACGAATACTTGGCGGTTATGTCAGAAGCCGGTCAAATCGACTTCCCTGCTGAACAAGTCTTAAAACGTGGTCGTATCGAAGCTGGCGGCATGCTGTATTTCGATCACAGCACGGGCGAATCGTATGACAGCCACCAAGTTTTAAGCCGTTTAGCGAAACAAAAAGACTACAAAGCCTTGTTAGCGCAAAGCTGTATTCACCTGTCTGAATTGCCAAAAGTTGAATTAGCGGAAATTTGCAACGCTCATGATTTAAGCATAGACCAACGTCACACCGCTTATTCATTAAACCAAGAAAGCTTTAAATTCTTGCTCGACCCGATCTTGCAAACAGGCTTGGAAAAAGTCAGTGCCATGGGTTATGGCTTAACACCGAACGCTTTGAGTTCAGCTGAAGGCGGCATGTCGCGTTACTTTAGCCAACGCTTTGCTCAAGTCACCAACCCACCTTTGGATTCGCTACGTGAAAGCGACGGCATGACATTACGAGTCGCATTAGGTGCAAAACCGACTTTTTCTGCCGAAAACAGCAAACAATTAGTGATTAACTCGCCAATTTTGCAACGCACTCAACTTGAGCAAATTCGCAGACAAACCCAAGTTAAAACCATCACTTTAGATGCGCTTTACACGCCTGAATTTAACGATGCCAATAAAAACCAATTAGCCTTGGAATCGGCATTATCAGCAGTTTGCCAACAAGTTGAACAAGCGGCATTGGATAACAACGGCATCATCATCCTGAGCGACGCCAGCATCAGCAAAGATAAAGCCGCGATTCCAGCCTTGTTATTAATTGCTGCTGCTAACCAACATTTGGTTAAACAAGGTTTGCGCTTTAACTCATCGATTATTTTGGAAACCGGACAAGCCGCCAGCCCACACGATGTGGCGACTATTTTAGGCTTCGGCGCTTCAGCAATTTGCCCACTCAGTGTTCACAATCGTGTTATCACCGAATACGCTGACACAAAGGCACAACAAAAAGCCTTATACAACTTCCAAAAAGGCGTTGAAAAATCGTTGATGAAAACCATGGGCAAATTCGGCCTATGTACCGCTGAAAGCTATATCGGCGGCGAATTCTTCGAGTCTACCTATTTAGATACCGATGAACCGCATTTAAAACCGTATTTCCCGAATATCCACGCTTCTGTGGGTGGTGTGCGTTATGCCGACATCGCAGCGAGTGCCACCGAATGGCATCAAAAAGCCTTAACAGTGACTGGCGAAAACGATATTCCGTTCCTAGGACTGTTCAAAGAACGTAACGAAGGTGCTGGCCATACTTTTGGTAACACCGCCGTCCGTGAATATATCAATATGACTGACGAGGCGATTTTATACATCCCTCAACAACAATCACCGGAAGTCAGCGATACCGCTTATCTGGATTTTGGTTACCAAAAACGTACCCCAGAACAAATTGATGCGTTTGGCGTCACACCGGCTTATCGCAGTTTTACCCGCAACTTGAATCAAGAACGCATCAGCCGTCCAGCCGCTTTGCGGGACGTGATGGAGTTCCCAGTTGATGTCAGCAATGCGAATAGCCAAGCTGATTTTGACAGCGTGTTAAGCAGCCAAAACTTGCAAGGTAATAACAATTTCTTGGTACGCGGTTTAAGCGTTAAAGCCACCGCTCAAGGCTTTGAAATTAGCTTGACTGAAAACAACAGCAAAGCCCGTTTGGAGCAACTAGCCGCACACTTAAAAGCCCGTTTCAGCGGCCTTACCTTGAGCATTGGCGACACTGCACTTAGCGTTGAAAACAGCAACGACACAGCGAACCATTACTTAAGCAATATTCGCCCAGCTCGCAACCGTATCGCTTTAGATAAAGTCCAACCTGCTCACCAAATCACTCCAACCTTCGCTTCTGGCGCGATGAGTCATGGCGCTTTGTTGGCAGAAGCTCACGAAGCGGTTGCTCAAGGCACCAATATTGCTGGCAGCATGAGCAACTCAGGTGAAGGCGGCGAGCATTCCAGCCGTTTTGGTACGATTCGTTCCAGCAAAATCAAACAGTTTGCTTCAGGCCGTTTCGGGGTTTGGGCTGGCTACTTAGCTGATCCAAATTTAGAAGAAATTGAAATCAAAATCGGCCAAGGTGCAAAACCGGGTGAAGGTGGTCAGTTACCAGCACCTAAAGTCTCGGTTGAAATTGCCGCCTTGCGTGGTGGTACACCAAAAGTGGAATTGGTCAGCCCGCCGCCACATCACGACACTTATTCGATTGAAGACTTAGGCCAGTTGATTCACGACGCCAAAGCCGCGCGAGTAAAAGTGATTGTTAAACTGGTTTCATCAGAAGGTATCGGCACTATTGCAGTTGGTGTCGCTAAAGCCGGTGCTGACGTGATTAACGTTGCTGGTAACACTGGCGGTACTGGTGCGGCCGCGGTCACCAGCTTGAAAAACACTGGCCGCTCACCTGAAATTGGTATCGCCGAAGTTCATCAAGCTTTAGCTTTAAATGGCTTACGCGAAAAAGTGACTTTACGTTGCAGTGCTGCCCATCAAAACGGCGCAGACGTGGTGAAATCAGCCATTTTAGGTGGCGACTCATTTGAATTCGGTACCACCGCGTTGATGATGTTACGTTGCGTAATGGCGAAAAACTGTAACATCCGCTGCCCTGCCGGTTTAACCACCGCTCACGAAGAATTCAAAGGCGACCCAAGAGTTTTAGCCCAATACTTCATGAACTTGGCTCACGAAGTTCGGGAAATTTTGGCCGAATTAGGCTACAGCAGTTTGCAAGAAATTCGCGGTAAAACCGAGTTATTGCATTTAGTTGACCACGCCAGCATGGTCGGTCAAATTCAATTGCAAAAACTGTTGGCCGAAGTCACCGAAATCAAAATCGACAAACCGGTTTATCTGGAAAAAGATTTTGCGATTGATGACCAAATCTTCACCCAAGTTAAAAGCGAGTTATTCGACAAAGGCCAAAACAAAGTCATTATTGAAGGCCCAGAATTCAAACTCAACAACCGCAATAAAACCGTCGGCGGCCAAACCGCTATCGATTTAGAGCGTTTATTGGCTTATGAATTGACTGCCGAACAAGTCGCTGCTTCTAAGATTATTTACACCAACCAACACGGTCGCCGCTATTTAGCTGATGACACTATCGTGGTTCGCACGCATGGCTCTGCGGGACAAAGTTATGGCGCATTCAATAACGATGGTATTCGTTTAGAACATACCGGCACTTGTAATGATGGTGTTGGTAAAACCGCTTGCGGTGGGACCATCGTGATTAAATCACCAGGCGGCGGATCTAATCTGGCCGGTGAAAATGTCTTGATTGGTAACTTTGCCTTGTTCGGTGCTTCTGGGGGTAAAACCTTCATCAACGGTGAAGCGGGTGACCGTTTTGCCGTGCGTAACTCCGGAGCCATGGCGGTGGTGGAAGGCGTCGGTGATTTCGCTTGCGAATACATGATTAACGGTGCTGTGTTGAACTTGGGCGGCTTTGGTAAAGGCTACTGCACCGGTATGTCGGGCGGTAATGCTTATCAATATGACCCTGAAAATCGCTTACCAGCCTTGTATGACGATACATCGGTCAGCATTCACAGCTTGACCGATGGCACTGATGTCGCTGCCAGCCATGAACAATTCATTTTGTACATGCTTGAGCAACACATTGAGTACACCGGTTCTGAAAAAGCTAAAGCGCTATTGGCGAACTGGGCAAATGAACGTCAACACTTCAAATTTGCCTTGCCGTTGTGGTTGAACAGAACGCAAACTGCTGAATTCCTCAGCAAATCGATGGATCGTAAAGCCATGATTGAAGAGTTATCGGTCGAGTTTGCTCAACAACAAATTCAGTTAATCAAACAAGCTTATAAAACCAATACGCCGTTATTTGCCGGTGCAATCCCTGCTTATGGCGAAACCGATGCTGATTTAACCTTAAAACTGATTAACAGCTACGCGGTCATCGACAAGGCCCAACAAATCGCTAAAGATCAATTAAGCAAAGCTGGCCAAAGCTTAAGTCAAGCCTTGATTGATAAACAGGCGTACAAATTGGTAATGGAAAGACCACGCAAGCTGCAAGATGCGTTGGTGAAAAACATCCGTGAAGCTTACAGCCAATACGATGACAGCCAATTGGCAGCATTGATGGCGGCTAAACGCTTGCAAGATTACAAAACCACTCTGATGTTGCGCGATGTTCAAAGCATTTATTCAATCGGTTCAACTGCTTGGATTATTGAACAAGACCACATCAACCGCCAAGCATTAGCTGGTTTACCTTCTGTCGATAAAAACCTTGCCAGCTTAGAAAGCTTGGCAATCGTTAAAGATATGCTAGAAGACCAATCAGCTTAATTAAACGGCTAACGCTGGGATGATTTTTCATCCCAGCACAAGGACATTTAAAGTGACCGGGGCCGATAAAACGGCCAAAAAATGGTAATAACATGAAAGCACCTTTTATCCCAGAAAACGCACCTTACAGTGACACTCAACGCGCATGGCTTGGCGGTTTTTTTGCTGGTATGCACAGCCACATGCTACAAAGCGCTGGCAGTGTTGATCAAAGCAATGCCCGCACTTTGCACATCCTTTACGGTAGCCAAACCGGAAATTCCGAATCGCTGTCTCACGATGTCGCCAACAGTGCTAAAAGCCACGGTTTATTACCGGTGGTTAAAAGCATGGATGAAGTGGATGTCGCGCAATTAGCGAAAATGGACTATCTGTTAATTATCACCAGCACTTACGGCGAAGGCGCGATGCCTGATAACGCGGAAATGCTTTGGGAAGCCGCCAACAGTGATGCCGCACCCAGACTGGAAAACGTCAACTATTCGGTATTAGCTTTGGGCGATACCAGCTACGACTTGTTCTGCCAAGCCGGTATCGACTGGGACAACCGCTTACAAGCTTTAGGCGCGAAACGCATTTTCGACCGTGTTGATTGCGACGTTGATTTTGAAGCCGCGGCTGAAGAATGGATTAGTGAAGTGGTGCCTTTGATGGCAGAAGGCGCTAGCACGGTTGCGGTGGTTGATACTGCACCACAAGCCAGCAAATCAGCTTATAACCGCAAAAACCCATTCCCTGCCAAAATGAGCGTTAATCGTATCGTCACTTCCTTGGATTCATCCAAAGAAACCCGTCATTACGAAATTTCGATTACAGGCTCTGGTTTAAGCTACGAAGCCGGCGATGCGTTATGCGTGATTCCAAGCAACTGCCCAGAATTAGTCGCTAACATCATCAAGGCCTTAGGCTGCACTGGTAGCGAACAAGAACCGGTTTCTGGTGAACTGATAAGCTTAACCGACGCTTTGCAAAGCCATTTTGAAATCAAATTGCCGAGCAAAGAGCTGGTTGAAGAAATTGCCAAACGCTCTGGCGACCAAGAACTCAATAACATTTTGTCATCTGGCGATAAAGACCAATTATCCGATTACCTTTGGGGTCGTGATACTTTGGATTTATTGTTGCAATTCCCAAATGCCGAATTTTCAGCAGCGGAATTTATTGCCCTATTAAAACCTTTACAACACCGCGCCTACTCCATTTCATCGAGCGGCAAAGCCCATCCAGACTCCGTACATTTAACCGTCGCCAGCGTTCGCTACGATGCCCACGGTCGTAACCACAAAGGGGTTTGCTCGACTTATTTGGCTGATTTGGTGGGTGAAGAAACCGATGTTCGGGTGTTCTTTACCCCAAACAACAACTTCCGCGTTCCTAACGACGACAGCTTACCAATGATTATGGTTGGCCCAGGTACCGGTATCGCGCCATTCCGTGCTTTCTTGCAAGAACGTGAATTCCGCAAAGCTAACGGCAAAAACTGGTTATTCTTCGGCGACCGCAACGCCAGCACCGATTTCATCTATCGCGAAGAAATCGAAGCGATGCAAAACAACGGTTTGTTAACCC
>JBJSYX010000266.1:0-3456 GCA_046090005.1 Methylomonas sp.
ATTTTAATTAGGCAGGAATAAATATCCTGCTTGCGAAATATTATTTAGTGTTTTTATAACCACCACACCTGTTAATTTTTGTTAATACTTTCAGAGGATTGAAAATCGGCCTACTCGCTGTATAATAAATAAAACTAAAACATAGTTATTTTTTTAGAAACGTAGTAGCCAATTCAAGTATTTTCCGACCGGAATTTGAACAGGCTATACAGTTAAAACATGACAAAATTTGATTGATTACGACAGTGGCAGATGAAAAAATTAAGTTGCAATCAAATCCAAATGACATGATTGCAAAGTATAAAGCATTGCTTAATGCACCAATACCATTCGACGAGTCATTACCAGAACTTAGCTCTAACTACAAAACTCGACTTCTCGCTATTGAATTGCATAATAAAAACAAAAACGAGTTGATACACTAAAGAAACAACTTGAACGACGATTCGGTAGATTGACAACAACCTTTCCCTCAGTCATTGACGAGCCAGTGAGAGAATACAAACTGGCATACTAAATATAAAGAAAATTAGGATAACAGAGTTTGAAATTACTTGTTGTTTTTGGCACTCGACCAGAAGCTATCAAAATGGCTCCCCTGGTTAAAGAGCTTCAGAAATCCCCAACACTTGAGGTTAAAGTGTGCGTTACAGCTCAACATAGGCATATGCTAGATCAGGTTTTACAATTGTTTGAAATTTCACCAGACTTTGACCTCGATCTCATGCGCCCTAGGCAAAACTTGACTCAATTGACTTGCAATATACTAAAGGGTATGGAGAGCGTGTTAAGCAAATACAAGCCAGATTGGGTGTTGGTACACGGTGATACTTCGACTACTTTAGCCACTAGTTTGTCAGCATACTACCAACAAATCGCAGTTGCACACGTTGAAGCAGGATTGAGAACTCACAATCTATATTCGCCTTGGCCAGAAGAGGCAAACCGACAAATTACAGGTCGACTCGCCAAGATGCACTTTGCCCCCACTCTTCAAGCTAAAAGAAATCTCTTGGCTGAAAATGTACCTGCAACCACCATCCATGTCACTGGCAATACAGTAATTGATGCTCTGATCAAGGTCAGCAAGCAGATTGAGCAAAACAACGAGTTAGCTACCGAATTGGCTACACATTTCCCTTTTTTGGATTCAAGTAAGCACCTGGTATTGGTCACAGGGCATCGCAGAGAAAATTTTGGTGCAGGATTTGAGTCTATTTGCCATGCTCTAAAAGAAATAGCAATAGATCCAAATGTACAAATAGTTTACCCCGTACATCTTAATCCCTGCGTCCAAGAACCAGTGAATCGCATTCTCGAAAGTACACCGAATGTACACTTAATTGCTCCCTTAGACTATTTACCATTTGTATATTTAATGAAACGTAGCTACCTAATACTGACTGATTCAGGGGGTGTTCAAGAAGAGGCTCCATCCTTAGGAAAACCAGTACTTGTCATGCGTGACACAACAGAAAGGCCTGAGGCTGTTGCAGCGGGCACAGTAAAATTGGTAGGTACTGAACGAGCAACTATCGTCAGTGAAACACGCAAACTGCTTAGTGATTCAACTGCCTACCAACTCGTAGCTCGCGCGCATAACCCCTATGGTGATGGATTGGCTTGTCAGAGAATCCGCACAACATTTGAAAATCTTCGATAAGAATCATGACTGCTTTATTTAAAACTATTTCTATTATTGGCTTGGGCTACATTGGGCTACCAACTGCTGCTGTTTTTGCTAGTCGCAAGATTAAAGTTATTGGTGTCGATATTAGCCAGCATGCAGTAAACACTATCAATCAAGGAAAAATCCATATCGTTGAACCTGATTTAGATATGCTGGTTCATGCTGCTGTGACCGAAGGCTATTTAAGCGCGACAACCAAACCAGAGCCAGCAGATGCCTTTCTGATTGCTGTGCCAACTCCCTTCAAACAAGGTCTAAATGACAATCACAAACCTGATCTTGCTTATATCGAATCGGCCAGTAAATCTATTGCCCCAGTTCTAAAAAAAGGCGATCTGGTTATCCTTGAATCTACATCGCCGGTTGGCGCGACTGAACAAATGTCGGAATGGCTTGCACAAGCACGTCCTGATCTTACATTTCCGCAAACTCATGGAGAAAATAGCGATATTCGTGTCGCTCATTGTCCTGAACGCGTACTGCCAGGGCGAGTTTTGATCGAATTAGTTCAAAACGACAGAATTATTGGGGGCATGACCTCAAAATGCTCAGAGGTAGCGGCTAATCTGTACAAAACCTTTGTTCAGGGCGAGTGCGTCATCACTAACGCTCGAACAGCTGAAATGTGTAAACTCACCGAAAACAGTTTCCGTGATGTCAATATTGCTTTTGCCAACGAACTCTCCATCATCTGCGATAAATTAGATGTAAATATCTGGGAGCTTATACGGTTGGCTAATCGCCATCCTAGAGTCAGCATTCTACAGCCTGGTCCTGGTGTGGGGGGACATTGTATTGCCGTAGACCCTTGGTTTATTGTGAGTGCAACACCTAACGAAGCGAGACTGATACGCACAGCCAGGGAAGTCAATGACCATAAACCACAATGGGTAATTGAAAAAGTTAAGATAGCCGTAACAGAACATCTAACATCACACCCCCAAAAGACAATCAAAGATGTCAATATCGCATGCCTTGGACTGGCATTTAAGGCAGACATTGATGATTTGAGAGAGAGCCCATCTGCCAAAATTGCACTGCAAATTGCAGATATTCACCCTGGGACAGTGACAGCAGTAGAGCCAAACATCATAGCTTTACCAGAATATTGGGATACTCGCCTTAGCCTTACTGACATTAATCAAGCATTTACCGAAGCCGACATCATCGTGATTCTGGTAGATCACAAGCAATTTAAACAAATTTCAACAGAGCAACTTAAAAATAGAATCTGCATAGATAGCAAAGGTATCTACTAAGCATTTAAAAACACTTAGTTCTGAATTATAGCGATAGCATGAGCTTAAAACACAAAAACTTAGAAGTTTTACATATAGTTGAGCATGAAAAATTCATAACTCCATTTATAGAACTTGTTAATAAAAATCTGAATCCAGAAAAACATCATTTCTATTTTATACATAATGGGCATAAATACCAAGACCATGTTTTTAATAACTTAACGCTTAATGCCGAACCAAAAAACATTATTCGCTTTATATGGGATTTAAGACAAGCAACTCAAAAACCAAAAAAAATTATTCTTCATGGCTTGTTTAGTTCTCGACTTATCCTTACCCTTACATTACAACCACAGTTATTAAAGAAATGTTATTGGGTTATTTGGGGCGGAGATCTCTATACCTATTTACTTGATAAAAAAAATATAAAATGGAAAACTAAGGAATTCTTTCGAAAAATCATTATCCCCAAAATTGGACATTTAATTACCTATATACCAGGAGATATTGAATTAGCCCGTCAAT
>JBJSYX010000267.1:0-7535 GCA_046090005.1 Methylomonas sp.
CTGCTAATCGCTGCGTAGCGGTTTGGATATAAAGCTTTGAAACCGAGCGCTTCTAGTTGATGCCGTATTTCATTCATGCCAAGGCGATTGGCAATCGGGGCGTAAATCTCTAAAGTTTCTTTGGCAATCCGGCGTTTTTTATCGCTGGGCATACTGCCCATGGTTTGCATATTGTGTAGACGATCAGCCAGTTTGACGATGATGACTCGCAAGTCTTTAGCCATTGCCAAAAACATTTTGCGTACGTTCTCTGCTTGCGCTTCGGCACGAGATCGACTGTCGATTTTTGATAATTTGGTGACGCCATCGACCAAATCGGCGACTTCGGGGCCAAATTCTGCGCTTAGCTCTTCTTTGCTGATTGCCGTGTCTTCAATCACATCATGCAAAATAGCCGCCATGATGCCGTGAGCATCCATGTGCATAGAAGCCAAGATGATTGCAACGGAAACAGGGTGGCAAATATAGGCTTCGCCACTTTTACGAAATTGTCCGGTATGAGCGGCGGCGCTTAAGTGATAGGCACGAATAACGCCGTTAATCTGATTTTCATCGAGATAGCCGTGCAAAATGCCGCATAGTTGTTTAAGAAGCTTTTCTTCAGGAAGTTCTACACTGGATAAATTGGCAGGGGTGTCGGCTATCTCGGACATGCAATAGTTTTAGATATCTAGTTGGGTTTCTGAAACATAGCCAACTCGGTGCAGAAGGTCAATATTGTCTTCGGTAACAAAACCACCTGCAATTTCACGCAAAGCGACAACGGTGTCTTTATCTTTGCCGCGTGGCACAAATTCATCAGCACCTTTTTCTAACTGACGAGCTCTTTTACTAGCCAATAAAACGAGTTTGAAACGGTTTTCAATATTTTCTAAACAATCTTCAACGGTAACGCGCGCCATGATAAGCCTTTTGATTTTGGGGTGAACAATATCTGAATAGCAGCCGACACTAAGCATAACCTGTGCCAGGTTTAGTGATGTCAAAGTGCGGAGGTTTCGATTATAAGTCAAATTGACTGCCTAGCCAATTTCCAAACGTATTTAAACCGGAACAACAGGCAATAAAAAGCCCGCATAAAGCGGGCCCGTCCGGTTTTTATTTTTATTGTATTGGACGCCTGCCATTTGGCAGTTTAGTGATGCGTTACCTTATTGTTGTTATTGTAAGCCTTGATTACAGGCCGCTTTCCTCCCCCTAAAAACGATCCTCGGAAGTCATTAACTCCCTCAAGGTGGCGCGAAGTTTAGTGAAAAATAAAAACAGTGTCTATTAAAAAATCCCCTTTTTAATAAATAGTTTTTAGTCGAAATTATCTGTCTTAAAAAACAGAAAGTTACAAAGCATTAGCGATGGCTAATTTTTATTGCCGTTGTAATTTTCGATCAGCTTCTTCGCTCAAAAAGAAATTTAAGCGTTCGTTAAGAATTGCTTGAAGCTGATAGCTGAGATCGTTTTCCTGTTTTCCAAGCCGGATTTGCATAATCGCTTCTTCAGTTTGGCCGGTTGCATAGTAATACTCGGCCGTATAGCGATGTGATTCGCCCGGCTGTTTGAGCTCTGCAAAAATCTGAGCCAACAATTCAAAGTAAAGTGGTTGGTTTTTTTGATTTTCAGACAAACTTTGCAGCATCTGCTTAGCCTGTGCGGCTTGATTGCTTTTTAGCAAACTGCGGGTGTACTCAAGTTTGATGGCGTCATTATTAGGAAAACTATTCACCGCCTTAGCAAATAAGGTATTGGCTTTTTCATAATTGCGGCTTTCCGAATAAGTACGGGCGAGGGCGCTTAAATATTGGGGTTGTTGTGGATATTGATCGGCCAATTGTTGAAAAATCGCCGCTGCAGCATCGAATTGCAAAGTTTCTAATTGAATTAAGCCCAAACCATAACGAGCGACCGCACGCTGTTCGGTAGTGCCTTGTTGTTCTAATGCCGTGAAATGCTGAGTGACTATTCGCTTATCGGGTTCGGTTAACACGGCTATTTTGGCTTTGGTCAAGGCGTAGCCCAAAGTATCGGGATATTGGCGATAAGGATACACTTCAGCGCGACCACGAGTATCGGCTACCCGATTTTCTGACATCGGGTGAGTTCGCAAAAATTCTGGAACCCCTTTGCCATAAAAGCGGGTTGATTGCTGCAAACGCTCAAAAAAGGTCGGCATACTGCGTGGGTCATAATTAGCTAACGACAGGGTTTGCATCCCGACTCGATCGGCTTCTTTTTCATGTTCACGCGTAAAGTCGATTTGGAATTGCAGATTACCGGCTTGCACCGCCATTAAAGCCGCTTGTGCCATATTCGGTGATTGAGTACCGATTAACACTGCCGCCAAGGTTGCCGCGACAGTTGGAATCGATAGCTTGCTGGCTTTTTCGATAAAGCGATACAAATGCCGTTGAGTAACGTGGGCAATTTCGTGAGCCATCACCGAAGCCAATTCACTTTCTGCTTCGGTCAATAAAATCAATCCAGAGTTAACCCCAATATAACCACCGGGGCCAGCGAAAGCGTTGATATTAGGATCCATCACCACAAAGAAATGAAAAGGTGAGGTTGGTGTATCGCTGTTAGCGGCTAATTGTTGGCCAATTGCTTGAATGTATTGTTGAATTTCTAAGTCTTGGTTGATGACTGCCTGTGCGTGTAAATTACGAAAAAAAGCCGCGCCCAGTTCTTTTTCTTGAGCCGGTGAAATTAGGCTCCCCGCCGAATCGCCCATGTCAGGCAGCTGAATTTTATCAATGTCCAAAGCCAGTTGTGGCGCAGAAAACAGGCAAAGACCAATAGCAAGCGTTAAGGATTTATAGTTCATGTAGGCAAGACAAGCGCAGAAAGTAATGGTTCAATGGGAGAATGCGGTTGCGACAAAGCGGCTAGGCCGTATTAAAATGCCGCCAGCCCATTATTAGCCAATTATATTACTGTCCCATGAAATATGCCGTACAGGTTAACGCCGCCCCCTATGCCAGCCAAGCCGGTATCGATGCTTATCGCTTTATTCAAGCGGCTTTAGAAGCAGGGCATCAGGTGTTGCGAGTGTTCTTTTATAAAGACGGCATTTACCACGCCTTACGCTACGCCACTCCACCCGATGATGAATTGCCAATCAGCCAAAACTGGTCGGCCTTAGCCAAACAACATCAAATTGATTTAGTGGTTTGCATTTCTGCCGCTCAACGCCGTGGTTTGTTATGTAGCGACGAAGCCAAGCGCCAACACAAACAAGATGATGATTTAGCCGAAGGTTTTCGGATCGCGGGTTTGGGGTTATGGTTGGAAGCCACGGTTGCCGCTGATCGTTGTTTGGTCTTTGGATAAGCGCCATGAAAAAACTGTTATTTGTCATCAAGCGTTTGCCGCATAGCGGTCATCATGTCCAAGAGAACCTCGACATGATTTTAACCGCCGCTGCCTTTGACCAAGACGTCAGCTTGTTATTTCTTGACGATGGCCTGTTGCAATTAAAAACTCAACAACAAGCCGATGTTGGCGGTTTGAAAGACACCGCTGCCGTGTTTCAGGTGTTGGATCTCTATAATGTTGATAAGCTCTATGTTGAAACCGAATCTTTACAACAACGTGGTTTAAGCGAAGCCGATTTAATTTTGCCAGTGCAATTGCTGGCACGCGATCAAGTCAACGCCTTTATGCAACAACACGCGATTGTGATTGCGGATTAAGCCCATGCTGTTATCGGATAGCTTAAAACAACTGTTAAACATACTCGCCGATGGTGAATTTCACTCTGGCACCGAATTAGCTCAACAATTAGCGATTAGCCGTTCGGCAATCTGGAAACAGCTACAAGCTTTAGAAGATTTGGGGGTCGATTTAATTGCCGTCACCGGTAAAGGCTATCGCCTGCAACAAGCTTTGCAATTGTTGAATCAACAAGCGGTCATCAGCCAGTTATCACCGCTTACGCAAACCTTGGTACAGCAACTGGAAATCCACGATGTCATCGATTCCACCAATCGTCATCTCCTAGAACAAGCCCGACAAGGTGCTTCATCTGGGACGGTTTGCGTTGCCGAACATCAAACCGCAGGGCGCGGCAGGCGAGGGCGGCAATGGGTTTCGCCGTTTGGTCACAATCTGTATTTATCAATCTTATGGCATTACCAAAATGGCCCAGCTTCAATTGCTGGCCTTAGTTTGGCGTTAGGCGTGGCGGTGGTTAGAGCTTTAAAACAGTTGGGTATTGAAGAGGTCGGCTTGAAATGGCCGAATGATATTTACTGTCAACAACGCAAACTGGCTGGGATTTTGGTCGAAGTGTCCGGCGAAAGCAGTGGCCCTTGTCATGCGGTGATTGGCTTGGGTTTAAACGTTTACCTGTCGCCACAACAAGCCGAAACCATCGAACAAGCTTGGATCGACATCGCCAGCGTTTTAGGTGAAACAGCCTATCAACACCGCAATCACTTGTTAGCTTTATTGCTCAATCAACTGATGCCAGTGATTGCCGAATTTGAAGCCAAAGGCTTGAGTTATTTTGTCGATGAGTGGCGTAGCTATGATTGCTTAAAAGGCCAAGCTGCCAGCTTGTATATTGGTGAAAATCGCTTTGACGGCACAATTGTTGGTATCGACGATAACGGTTTAATTCAACTGGTCGATTCGCAAGGTCAAATTCGCAGTTATGCTTCTGGCGAAGTCAGCTTTCGAGCGACATGAACTTATTAATTGATATAGGCAACTCGCGCTTGAAATGGGCAAGCGAACAAGCGGGGCAAATCAGTTCAATTCAAGCGCTGGATTATCGCCAACCCCACGCTTATCAAAGCCTTGAGCAACAATGGCAAACTTTGCCCAGACCTAACAAACTCGCCATCGCCTGCGTTGGTGCAGCTCAACAAATCATCGCGATTGAAGCCTTAGCCAATGGTTTATGGCCAGCGATTGAAATCATCATTCCAAAATCCAATGCCGTTTTTGGCTCGGTCAGCAATGCTTATTCTCAACCTGAAAAACTCGGTGTTGACCGTTGGCTGGCGCTATTAGCCGCTCATCATCATTATCTAGGTAACAGTTGCATCATCGACTGCGGTACCGCGATTACGCTGGATTTTATTGATAGTCATGGCCAGCATCGTGGCGGCTTGATTAGCCCCGGCCTGTTGCTGATGAAAAAATCCCTCGCCCAAAACACCGCCGCATTAGATTTAAACCAGCAAACAAGCGCCTTAGTTTTAGCTGATAACACCCGCCATGCTATCGACAGTGGTTGCTTGCTGGCGGCAATAGGTTTAATTGAAACCGCAATTCAGCGTTATCAACCGATTGATCAAGTGATTATGACGGGCGGTGACGCAGATTTGATTAGTCAATATCTATCAATGGCCTTGATTGTTGATCAGCAGTTGGTATTTAAAGGCTTACAGCAAGCAACTCTTTAAATCCAACCGCCTTTTGATTTAATCAAAACGCTTATCTTACTGGCTGTATAACGAGCAGTTAATGTTCTGGGTTCAAAATCTCGTAGCGATTTGGCAAGCTTTTCCAATCGGTCGCGACTAATAAATCAGCGGCATTGGTTAATTGAAATTGGAAACGACGGCCTTTAATCGCTAATGGCAAAGGATTCGCTAAACGGCGCGCGTAATCAAATTCAAATAACCAATAATCATCATTTTCATTTTTGACCACTCCCGCTTGCTCAACCGTCATTTGATAACGTTTAACCCGCGTCACCGATTTAACGCTATACAAATGGGTAATCGGCTTTGCGGTGCTATTGGCTTGATAAATACCAATCGCACAGAATTTCACCTCTTGCATGACGTGGCGGCTGATGGCTTTGTTGTCGGTGGTGCTGATGGGGATGTGATACCACCTAGCAGTACCTTGCTCGAAAGCCTTTACGTAATTGGCACTGCGCCCAGCTTTTGGCGCCAAAGGTGCGGCCAAAGTTAAATCCGCATAACGCTCAACCCGCATCCCCAGAGGTGCAATGCGGCTGGCGTCTGCGACAAAATATTGGTCTGGCTTAGGGAGGTTGTAATGCAAATTGGCATTACCAAAGCGAGCGATTAGAAATTCCCGCAACCAATGATTGTTACTGCTGGGCAATAAGGCAAAGCCACCGATTGCCATTTCATCAATCGCTTTTTGATAAGGATTAACGCTGTTTTGTTGATCAAAACAGCCTGGATACAAAACAAACGCCCCTAAGATCGGCCGAGTTTTTTCTATTTCGCCATTGGCCGCGCGATTGATATAAATCAGCGCGTCGCGATAACGGTGCATTTGATTAATAGCATCCTCTGGCGCTAAATCGCCCAGCGTGTTATCGAGATTTAAACGGTATTTAGCGTCAAAAATCCATTGCACCCGCTCACCATCGGCAAAGCGGGCTTCTAAAAAAATATCCGGTTTCTGGGCAGTAAAGGTCGAATAAATGCCACCTAATTTGGCGTTTTCACTCAATCGCTTAAACGTCGGTTCGTGGGCTAAGCGTATCGTAATCCCGTCATGCCGTTGCAAGACAAACGCTGCGCCCATACCATCTTGCATGGATTTTTCTAAAGCAAACGGTTTGGTGATTAACGGGGCTTTTTGATGGGATAGTTCGTTAAAACCTAGCTCCAACAAAATGTTACGGATTTCCAGTAAACACCAAACTTCGTAAAGCTCGGCCACCGAACGCACCGAAATCGAAGCATGATTGCCCAACACATCTAAATACAATTTCAGCTGTTGCCAAATTCGATATACCGCTGCGTAACCGGCTTTTTGATGCAGCACCAAAGACTCGCTATTCATGTTCTGATACTCACCCACTTCGGCAAACAAAGGGCGATTTAATAACTGCTGCAAGGGTTTTCGCCAAGCATCGAGCTCCGCTAAAAACCAGCTCGATAAACGCGCTTGATCAGGTGCTTGGTTATAGCGCTCTGCGCGTTGTTTGAACTGGGCTAAACGCACACTGGATTGCTTAAGCACTCTTTTCACAAAGCGATTTTCTGGGGTATCGACCGATAACTGCCGCGATGATTGCTGATAATAATGATGGTTTTCCGCATTGGCTAAATGACTGCTGACACGTTGCGCTAATCGACTACTCAAAGGTCCGCGCAAACGCTCAGCGCGCACGACTTTGGTTTTGGTTACCAAACGGCTATGCGGCGCATAACAAACCCGTTGCACCGCTGTTTGCAAATCTTCGCGCAAGCTTTTGAAATGTGCTAACCACAACAATTCAAAAGCTTGGTGCGGCTTGCGGGATGGCGCTAATTCTTGCTCGGTTTTGGCTAAAAACGAAAACCGCCATAAGGGATAAAAACGGTCGATAGCTTGATGTATCGTGGCCAAATCTTGCGACATCGCCAGTTTAGTGGCTTGGACTTCAAAGGCAATCTGTTGCGTTATCGGCTTGCCATCGCGATGATAACTAACCGCCAATCGAAACCAACCCACATCATTGCCAAAATTAATCATGCCGCGCAAACAACCGCGCGAACAATGAAAACCGTCTTCAATATTGCGTAAACGGTGCACTAATCGCGGCTGTTCGGCTTCGCTAAACG
>JBJSYX010000268.1:0-2517 GCA_046090005.1 Methylomonas sp.
AGTGAATAATAAGGCGTATCTAATGGTTTTTTGGTGGTGATATTAACCATACCACCCGGTTCGCTACGGCCATATAACACCGAAGCCGGCCCTTTTAGCACTTCTACGCTTTCTAAATTAGCAGTATCAAATTCTGTGTAAAACGTGTTGTTTGCAAGTAATCCATTTCGGTAGGTTCTGTCATTTTTAAAGCCTCTAATAATAAAGCTGGTACCGAAACCTAAACTTGATTGCGGTTTAACACCACTGACATTTTCTAAAGCATCTTTCAGTCGAACGGCCTTTTTGTCTTGCATCACCGCTTTAGGAACAACCTGTATCGATGCTGGCGTATCAAAAATCGGCGTATCAGTTTTGGTCCCTGTTGAGCTTTTTTTCACACTATAAACAGGATTAGCAGGATCGTTCTCATCAGCTTTAGCTGTTACGTTGATCGTTCCCAATTCTTCAACCACCTGACTGCTACTGATTTTTTCTAAGGTAATACTGCCGTTTGCCGTGACCTTCACACCTAGTCCAGTCCCCATCAACAACCGCTGTAAAGCCTGCTGTGCCGTCAATGCACCACTCACACCTGAAGACCTTAAGCCATTCGTCAATTCTGCCGGATAACTTAACTGCACATTGGCCACATCGGCATAAGCGTTTAAAGCACTGCCTAAAGCTTGCGCGGGAATATTGAAGTTAAGATTTTGCTCGGCAGCGATGACCATAGGTGTATTAAGTGCTAAAGCCACCGCAATCGATAACGGGGTGAAGCGATTGGCATTGATTTCAGGCCGTGATTTTGCACGACGCGATAACAGATTCATCATTGAACTCTCCATTGAAACTAAAAAAGCCTGTTTTATTCAGGCTGCAATGAAGACGGATGAGTGAAGATTTACCTCAGTTTGAGGATGATTTTTTCGAGCGCTGTGACAGGTTAGAAAAGCGTTAAGCAATTACTATCATCCAAGGTGTCAATCGATACAAGGTAATCGGCAAGGTTTGTTGCAAAGCCTCTAAAGCTTTATCGGTATCGGTAATATCGAAACGTCCACTGACTTTTAAATGTTTCAAAGCAGAATCTTTAATCAGCAAACTGCCGGTTCGATAACGACCAATTTCAGCAATCACCTCGCTCAATGGTGCATTATCAAATACCAATCGACCATTTAACCAAGCATTAGCCAAACTGGGATTAACTGATTGCACCGAACTGCGTTGGGTTGCCGTGACGCGAATCATGTCATTAGCATTTAATAGCGCTGGATTTTGTCGCTGGCGACTGACTTCGACCACACCACTGGTCACCGTGACTTGGTCAAATTGCTGATCCTGCCTGACTGTAAAACGAGTACCTAAAACCTGAGTATGGCTGTAATGGGCATCAACCGTAAATGGATGTTGTGGATCGCGCTGAACATCAAAAAACGCTTCACCATTGAGTAATTGCACATGCCGCAAACCATTACGTAAATTGACATTCATCGCACTATCCGAGTTTAACGTCACTTGACTGCCATCAGCTAAAGCGATGGTTCTGATTTCACCCACAGCAGTGCAATAATCCGCTTGCCAACAACTGAGCAAGGGTTGATTCAACACCGCCAGTATAGCGACAGAGGCAACCGCCAAACTCAAACGACTAGCCAAGCGATAACTGTTAATTGTTTTAACCGGTGTTTTTGCTTCAAGCGTTTGCAAGACCTGATTAAATTGCGGGGCTTGCCAAAAGGCAACAGTTTCATCATAAGCTTTGCGATGCGCGGCATCAGTTTGATACCAAGTATCAAATGCCAATTGTTCAGCGCTAGTAACCGACTCAGAACGCAAACGCACAAACCAGTTAATAGCTTGTTGTTCGACGTTTTCAGCGCTCACTGATAAGGAAAAATGCGGATTTTTCATAATAAAGTAATAAAACCAGACAGTATTAAGACGATTAACAGCAAAACAACCTCAGTTTGTTTGATAAGGTTGGGAAAAATACTTACCTAAGCGCTGCCGACAATGCAACAAGCCTTTGATAATGTGCTTCTCAACCGCACTTTCAGACACATCCAACATTTTTGCAATCTCTCGATAACTTAAACCGCGCAGTTTATGCAAGATAAACACATCTCGACATCGCGGGGGTAACTCGGCAATGGTTTCATATAACAAGTTCTGCCATTGATCTTTAGCTAATTGAGCTTCAGCACTTTCCTGTTGTGGTTGTGGCGATAATTGTGTACTTTCAAAATGTTGCTGGACAATTTTATGATGACGTAAATGATCAAAAGCTAGGTTACTAGCGGTGCGATACAAAAAACCACGCGGGTAATCGATGGTCGTATCGGCGGCAGTTCTAGCTAAAATCAAATAGCTTTCTTGCAATAAATCTTCAGCAGTGTCGGGGCATTTAACAATCCGCTGCAAGTGATGCAAAATCTCTTGGCAATGCAGATGGTAAAGAGCACTAATGTCGTGGGGCATGAGAAAAATCTGTTACTAAACGGGGTAATTGATTTTACAAGCATAATTCATGCCAAA
>JBJSYX010000269.1:0-7401 GCA_046090005.1 Methylomonas sp.
GGCGTCCGGTTAATGACCAATCGATTACGCCTTGTCGCTGACCTTCGAATTGCACTGCAAACTGGCTACCATCAGCTTTTAATAACTGTGCTTGCCAATCGGCATCGGCATCAATCGCGGTTTTTACCACTGGCGTCCAACAACCCATGTCTAACACTTCGCTAACATGCTGTTCGCAGTCTGGGGCGATGATTAAGCCTTGGCTGGGAACCGTCCGAACTAAGTGGTGAAATTGTTTTTTGATCGCGTCGAGGTTTTCAAAAATATCGGCATGGTCGTATTCAAGATTGTTCAAAATCGCGGTGCGTGGGCGGTAATGAACGAATTTTGAGCGTTTATCAAAGAAAGCGCAGTCGTATTCGTCAGCTTCGATGACAAAAAAATCCGACTCGCCTAAGCGTGCGGAAATCCCAAAATTGAGTGGAATCCCGCCGATTAAAAAGCCCGGTTTAAAACCGTTAAATTCCAAAATCCAGCTCAACATACTGGTGGTAGTGGTTTTACCGTGGGTTCCAGCGACAGCCAATACCCAACGTTTTTGCAATACATGTTCCGATAACCACTGCGGGCCAGAAATATAAGGCAAGCCACTGTTTAATACCGCTTCCACTTCAGGATTACCGCGCGACATGGCATTGCCAATCACCACCAAATCCGGTTTGCAGTAGAGATTTTCGGCCTTGTAGCCGTTCATCAAGCGAATACCTTGCTCTTCCAGCTGAGTGCTCATCGGCGGATAGACGTTTTGATCAGAGCCGCTGACGATGTAGCCGAGTTCACGAGCGATTAAGGCCAAGCCGCCCATGAAGGTGCCGCAAATGCCCAGAATATGGATATGTAAAGGTTTGTGTTGTGTCATGATTTTTTGTTGGTTTTTAAGCAGCTAAGCCCAGAAAACAAAGGCTTAACGGGATTGCTTGCGTTGGGTATCAGTTTAGGTTGAAATAACCGCTATATCGAATCACATCATCTATCAATGAGCGAAAAAAACAAAGTTTTAGTTGAAGCAACACCGCATTATATCGAGGCGCAATCATCGCCCGAGCAGAATCGCTATGTGTTTGCTTACACCATTACCATTACTAATGTTGGCGCCACCTCAGCTAAACTATTAACACGCCACTGGCTGATTACTGATGCCAATGGCAAAGTCCAAGAAGTCAACGGTGATGGCGTAGTTGGCGAACATCCTTACCTTAATCCCGGCGATATGTTCCGTTACACTAGTGCAGCGATTATTGAAACCCCAGTCGGCATCATGCAAGGCAAGTACCAAATGCAATCGGAAAACGGTGAAGAATTTAAAGCACCGATTCCACAATTTACCTTATCAATTCCCCGTACCTTGCACTAATGACCACTTACGCAATTGGGGACATTCAAGGCTGCTACGACGAATTTCGTCGGCTTCTCGACGTTATAAAATTTGATCCGGCTAAGGATACGCTTTGGATTGCGGGTGACTTGGTGAACCGCGGCCCTAAATCATTAGAAACTTTACGCTTCATCAAAGAATTAGGCGCCTCAGCGATTAGCGTACTCGGCAATCATGATATGCATTTAATCGCTACCGTGGTTTCTCTTGGCAAAGCCGGTAAAAAAGATACTTTAGCGCCCATTATGCGTGCCAGTGATTGTGACGAACTGATTGATTGGCTACGCCATCAACCTTTGTTTTATAGCGATCAAGGTTTTTGTATGCTCCATGCAGGCTTGCCACCACAATGGGATTTTGCTCAAACTGTCCACATGGCACGCTTGGCCGAGCAAGCCATGCAGGGTTCAGACCACAAACGCTTTTTCCGTACTATGTACGGCAATAAACCTAATCTGTGGCACGACGATTTACCGAAAATGGAACAGCTGCGGTTTGCGGTTAATTGCTTCACTCGTCTGCGCTATTGCACCATTGACGGCGTTTTGGATTTCGCTCAAAAAGGCGCACCGGGAACCCAACCAGAACATTTAATCCCTTGGTATCGCGTGCCTGGACGCAAGAGTGCAGAGATGCGGATTATTTTTGGGCACTGGTCTACCTTGGGCTTTTACCAAGGCGACAATTGTTTTTCGATTGATACCGGCTGTCTGTGGGGCGGCAAATTAACCGCGATTACCTTAGAAGCCAAGCCCAAACGCATAGACATTGATTGTCCATGCCAACAAAAACCGTAAATTTTTAATCTCAAGGAAGTTAATCATGCACAGCAAAATTTTATTATTGATCAGCGCCTTAGTCTTACCAATCACTAGCTATGCGGCTAGTGACAATAATTACGAAACCCCAGCCAGTCACAAACTTGATCATTTAAGTAAAGAATTGGGCTTAACTGCCGAACAAAAAGCCAAAGTCGATGCAATTTTTAAAGCGCAACACGAAAAATTTGCCGCCATTCATCGCGAATCACACGATAAAGTCACCGAAATCTTAAACCCTGAACAAGCGGTGAAATGGGAAGAAATGCGCCGTCAACATCAGGCACAAATGCCTAAACCACAATGAGTAGCATCCAAACATTACGCTGGGGCATCCTAGGCGCGGCGCGAATCAACGAACGCCTAATGCCAGCAATTCTGGAAGCCAACAACGCCGAGTTAGTGGCAATCGCCAGTCGTCGTGCCGGTGCTTCTGCGGAAACCTTAGCCAAATACGCACCCTGTTATCCCAATATCAAAGCCTATGATGACCTAGAGGCTTTGCTGGCCAATCCTGACATCCAAGCCGTGTATTTGCCAATGGCTAACCATGAACATGCTGAATGGGCTTTGCGAGCGATTGCCAGCGGCAAACATGTGTTATGCGAGAAGCCAATGGCTTTGAGCGTTGCCGATATTGATGCCATTGAAGCCGCCGCCCAGCAACAGCAAGTCAAAGTGATGGAAGGCTTTATGTACCGTTTTCATCCGCAACACGCGCGAGTGATGGCGATTTTAGACTCCGGTTTGATTGGCGAAATTCGTTCAGTACGCGCCAGCTATTCGTTCATGATGCGACCCGCAAGGCTGTATCGCTTGGCGGAAAGTGTCGATAACGGCGGTGGTGCGATGTGGGACATTGGTTGTTACGCAATCCATTCACTGCGGATGTTTTTTAAGCAATTACCCAAAGCGGTGACGACGTTATCCCACTATGCCGAAAGCGGCGCCGATATTGCCAGCAGCGGGGTATTGGATTTTGGCGAAGGTCGTTTCGCCCAATTTGATTTCAGCTTTGATCGAGCCAGACGTTGTGAATACGAAATTATCGGCACCAAAGGCGGCATCAAATGCCATATCGTTTGGCAATTGCCGGGCGATGTACCGGTGATTTCTTGGTGGACAGAAGACGGCCAGCAAAGCGAACAACGCTTGCCAGCGGTTAATCACTTCAAAGCCGAAATTGAGCATTTCAGCGATTGCGTTCTCAATGGCAAAGCGCCAGCTTTATCTTTAGCCGATGCCAGGGATAACTGCCGAGTCATCGTGGCGGCTTTAGCCTCTGCCAAACAAGGCAAAACCATTCCAATCTAAAACCCGAATTAAGCTGGACGGGATATTTGTCCCGTCTAATCAAGCCGCCAACCGACTCAAGCTAAATTGATTGTTCCCCAATCGTCGTATGACCATTATGGGTATAATCGCCGCATTCCAATCATCACCAGCCCTTTAATTTAATGCAGATTCACTTAATTGCCGTTGGCAACAAAATGCCAGACTGGGTACAGCAAGGCTATACCGAATACGCCAAGCGTCTGCCGCGCGAATGCGAGTTGGTATTAAAAGAAATCGCCCCCGACAAACGCCGTAGTGGTGATACCGCAAGGATTACCCGTGACGAAGGTGAACGAATGATTGCCGCATTACCAGCCCGTAGCCATATTGTGACGCTGGATATTCCGGGCAAACCGTGGACCACTGAAAATTTATCGCAGTCACTAAAACGCTGGCTGGGCAACGGTCAACCCGTAGCGTTGATGGTAGGTGGACCAGAAGGCTTATCGCAACAAGTTAAAGAGATGGCGCAAGAGTCTTGGAGTTTGTCACCGCTCACTTTTCCGCATCCTTTGGTTCGGGTGGTGGTGGCGGAACAAATCTATCGGGCTTGGAGTCTGTTAAACAATCACCCTTATCACCGTTAAACCGTCCATGCAGCCACAAATTATTTTAGCCTCCGCTTCGCCACGGCGTAGCGAATTACTCAAGCAAATCAGCATTAGCCACCGAATTATGGCGGTGGATATTGACGAAACACCTTTCGCCAACGAATCACCGCTGGCTTATGTGGAGCGGGTTGCCGCTGAAAAATCCGCCGCTTGCCAAGCGCTATTAAATGACAAGTTGCCGGTGTTAAGCGCTGACACTAGCGTGATTTGCGATGATCAAATCATGGGTAAGCCGATCGACTTGGATCATGCCATTAGCATGTTAAGCCGCTTATCAGGCCGTAGCCATCAAGTTTATAGCGCAGTATCCTTGCGTGGCAATAGCCATTGGCAAGCACTGAGTATTAGCGAAGTGAAATTTAAACCGCTCAGCAACGAAGAAATCATCGCTTATTGGCAAACAGGTGAACCGCGCGATAAAGCCGGTGCTTATGCCATTCAAGGCTTAGCCAGCACCTTTATTGAATCAATTACAGGCAGTTTTTCCGGTGTGATGGGTTTACCGCTCTATGAAACTGCGCAACTATTAGCCAAACAAGGGATTAAGGTCATCACATGAGTGAAGAAATTTTAATTAATGTCACCCCACCGGAAACCCGAGTTGCGGTGATTGAAAACGGTGTCTTACAAGAACTGATTATTGAACGAGTTAGACAAAAAGGCTTGGTCGGTAATATCTATAAAGGTGAAGTGTGTCGGGTATTACCCGGAATGCAAGCAGCGTTTGTTGACATTGGCTTAGATAAAGCAGCGTTTTTGCATTTATCGGACTTTAACAGCCAAGAACTCGCTAACGGCTCGGAAAATATTGAGCATTACCTAAAAGAAGGCCAAAAAGTAGTGGTGCAAGTCACCAAAGACCCTTTAGGTAACAAAGGCGCTCGCCTGACTACCGATATTTCGATTCCATCCCGCTATCAAGTTTATATGCCTTATGCCGGTAACTCTGGCGTCTCGCAACGGATTGAATGTGATGAAGAACGGATTCGTCTACGCGCCTGTATCGAAAACTATCTGCAAAAAAATAATGCCCCCGGCGGTTTTATCGCCAGAACTGCGGCTGAATGTGTCGAAGATGTGATTTTGTATTCGGACATGACTTTTTTGCATAAATTGTGGGAATCAATTTTAGAGAAAAGTAAAAAAGCCAAAGTCAAAACCCTGATTCATGAAGATTTACCGTTAAGCATTCGCACCTTGCGCGATTTATATAAAGAAGGCATCGAAAAGGTGCGAGTTGATTCGCGCGAAACTTTTTTGCGTCTGGTGGAATTTGCCGAGACTTTTGTGCCGGAAGTAGTGTCCATCATTGAACACTATTCCGGCGAACGACCAGTATTTGATATTTACAATGTTGAAGATGAAATCAGCAAAGCCTTGGACCGCAAAGTAAAGCTGAAATCCGGCGGTCATTTGGTGTTCGATCAAACCGAATCAATGACGACGGTTGACGTCAACACCGGCGGTTATGTTGGCGGTCGCAATCTGGAAGAAACTATTTTCAAAACCAACTTGGAAGCGGCTCAGACCATTTCCCGTCAATTGCGATTACGCAATTTGGGTGGGATTATCATCATCGACTTTATCGACATGCAAAGCGAGGATCATAAAAAGCAAGTGCTAACCGCCTTGCAACGCAACCTCGATAAAGATCACGCCAAAACCAAAATTACTGAAGTTTCAGCATTAGGTTTAGTGGAAATGACCCGCAAACGTACTCGCGAAAGTTTGGAGCATATTTTATGTGAACCTTGCACCACTTGCGGTGGTCGGGGTGTGTTAAAAACGGCTGAATCGATTTGTCTGGAAATTTTCCGCGAAATTATCCGTGTTGTTAGACAATACAATGTCCAACAGATTTTAGTTTTAGCCTCGGAACAAGTGGTTGAAATGCTGCTGGATGAAGAAGCCGATATGCTGGCAGAATTGGAAAGCTTTCTAAACATTGGCATTAAAATTCGCGCTGAAGCCGAATATAATCAGGAACATTACGACGTCGTGCTGCTATAAGGAATAGGCACCTACCTTGCTAATCAAACATTTGTCACGAGCCAGCCGGCATTTGCTGTTTTGGAGTTTAATCACGGTCGCAGTGACGCTGACCGTGGTGCGAATTTTTTTAACCCAAGTCAACAGTTACAAAACCGAGCTTGAGCAACAAATCCAACAAGCTATCCAACTGCCAATCCAAATCGGCAAGCTAGACACC
The DNA here is from genome assembly GCA_046090005.1 of Methylomonas sp. Lineage (GTDB taxonomy): Bacteria > Pseudomonadota > Gammaproteobacteria > Methylococcales > Methylomonadaceae > Methylomonas. Next base: position 6,349 of record JBJSYX010000269.1, read on the forward strand.
AATATGCGCGGTTTTAGCCCGGGCTTGGTTTTACAACAGATTCATATCGATAGCGATAAAGCACCGATGCAATTACAAGAAGTCCGCATCGGCGTTGATTTACTGCAATTACTATTAACCGGCGACCCGATTGCCGCCAGTTGGGTGACTTTAGTCGGCTTAAACATTGATGTAATCCGCAATACTGACGGCAAAATCAGCATCAAAGGCATTCCTAGCAGCGATGAGCAACCGACTTGGTTAATGCAAGGTAGCAAATACGAAATCCTACAAAGCAAAATCCATTGGCAAGACTTACAAAATCATGGCAAGAACATCGCCTTTGAACGCATCGATTTAGTTTTAAAAAATCATTATTTAGACGGTAGCCACGAACTTCATGCCGTCACCCAACTGCCCGAACAATACGGCGATTCATTACGATTTTCTGCCGACATCACTGGCAATATTTTTGAACCGGCAACGCTGGAAGGCCAAATTTATTTAGAAGCTAATAATTTACAAGGACCTTCACTCGCTGAAGGGTATTTGCCACACGGTTTAACGATTAGCGCTGGCTCTGGGGATTTAAAAATCTGGAGCCATTTACATAATGCTGAGCCCGACCAAATCGCCGGTTATTTTCAAGCGCAACAAATTAAGCTTGATAACTCACAAGGTAAAAGTCTGCGTTTAGATACCATCCACGGTAATCTCAGTTGGCTGAATCAAAACGGTAGCTGGCGTTTAGGCGCTTATGACCTTGATATTTTTGCCAATCACCGACACTGGAGCAATGCCGAATTTTATCTAGCCCAACACAGTAATGGCGATTGGTCGGCATTGATCAAGCAGTTTGACTTGAATGCTGTAAGCTATATCGCCCCTTGGTTTACGACCGAACACAGTCAATACGCGGACCTATCGAAACTCAATCCCAGCGGTAAACTTCAAGAAGTGAAATTGTTTGCCAGTCACGATTGGCAGCATTACGCTTTACGAGGCCAATTTGAAAACTTGGGCATTAATCCTAGTAATGGCATGGCCAGTATTCAGGGTTTAAGCGGTCAGATT
>JBJSYX010000270.1:0-3687 GCA_046090005.1 Methylomonas sp.
CCGCGATCGCCGCCCAGCTCAACCAGACGGTCCCCCATCTGGTTTCCAGGTTGCGGGGAGCCGAGTTTCCCGTGCACAACCGCGATTCGAGATGTCAGACCTACTGCGCCTACAAACTCAAGCTTACAGCAGTGGGCAAAATGGGGTGGTAGTGCCGCCTGAAGCACCGCAACAACCTCTGCTCAACGCTGTCAGTAACGTGCAGGCATCAGCGACTCAGCCTCACATCAACTTGGGGGCATTTAATCAAGCGGGTTTTGCGTGGCAATCATCAGTGGGTGGTCCAGGCAGTAACAATTCGCATCTTGTACAAAGCGGTGGCTTGATGCTGATACAACGCGATGATATTCCGACCTCATCCAACTCTAATAAGACTTCGGGAGATGATGCGGGTGACTCCTCAGAAATTAGAGCGGGTCGTGATATTGCGGGCTTTATGAATGTGTTTGTGGCACGCGGTGGTATTAATACCAACTTTGCGAAATGAGGTAAGAGCAGATGAGCGTCATTCATTACAACCATACCCTTACCCAATGTTCACTGAGGATTTCTACGGCTATGACCCGATTTAGTGTTTTTACCCTTTTGCCTTTGGCTAGTGCTTGCCTGTTGGCTTGTGCTGTGCAGCCGGCATTTGCCCAAACTGCGCCCGATGCGGGGCGGACTTTGAGGGAGCAGACAGCACCTACTCTACAAGCTCCACGTTCCAGCGAAGGTTTGCGCTTGGTTACGCCATCAACTGAGAAAATATTGCCAGGCGGAGCGACAGTGACTTTGAAAACTGTGCGTGTACAGGGCAATACTGTGTTGAGCGAATCTGAATTGCTGCTGGCGCTGGGTACTGTGACGGGGCAGTCGTTTGATATGGCTGGACTACGCGACTTGGCGGATCGTGTGGCATTGGTTTATCACGATGCCGGCTACCCGTTTACCCGCGCCTATTTACCACAACAGGATTTGAGTAGTGGTCAGCTGACCATTGATGTGATCGAAGGCCGTTATGGCCAAATAAAGGCTATTGGCGATCAGACATTATCGGCAGATGCAGAGAGCTTTTTAGCTAATCTAAAATCGGGCGAAGTGATCGAAAGTAGTGAGTTGGAACGCGCTACGTTAATTCTCGACGATCTGCCAGGAGTAAAAACTGGCCCAGTGATACGGCCTGGTCAATCATTTGGTACCGGTGATCTTGATGTTGAAGTGCAGCGCACTCCCTTGATACATGGCGATATTGGTTACGATAACTACGGTAACCATTACAGCGGTGAACATAGAGGACGCGCGAATGTATTGGTGGATAGTCCTTTTATGCTGGGTGATCAGGTGCAGCTGAGCGGAGTTGGCACCAGCGAGAGTCTGTGGCTCGGTAGCTTGGGTTACAGCTTGCCAATCGGTAGCAATGGCTGGCGTGGCCAAGTTAGCTACGCCCATACTCACTATCAGCTAGGTAAGGAGTTTGCTAGTGTAAGGGACAATGGTATGGCCAGCGTTGGTAGCATCGGTACTACTTATCAGTGGGTGCGTTCGCAGGCATCTAACCTTTCATTGAGTATGAGTTTGCAACACAAAGAGCTGCAAGACAGGCAGGATGCTACTGGTAGCAGCACAGACAAAACCAGCAATATTGCGCCAATTAGTCTGCAGTTTGACCACCGTGATTTGTTCGCAGGCGGCGGTTTGAGTTACGGTAATTTTGTTTTTACTGCTGGTCAGCTCAAATTGGGCCCTCAGTTGAAAGAACACGATTTGCTGAGCGGTATTCATTCTAATGGCCATTTTCAAAAGTGGAATCTTGATGTAGCGCGTATCCAGAATACTGGCTTGGAGGGATTGTCTCTATTCGGTCGCTTTACAGGTCAATGGAGTGACAAAAATCTTGATTCATCAGAAAAATTCGGTTTAGGTGGAGCGAATGGTGTCCGCGCTTATCCTACTGGCGAGGGCTATGGCGATGATGGTTGGTTGGCGCAGGTGGAATTACGCTATGCTATCGGTGACTTCAGTCCTTATGCCTTTTATGACGCAGGTTCGATACGCATCAATGCAAAACGCAACATTGATCGTTCGATTGCTGGTGCTGGCATAGGCTCTCGTTATGTCTTGGGGCCTTGGAGTGTTGATGGTTCTCTGGCTTGGCGCACTGAAGGTGGTCGTCCCGAAACCGATACCACTAACCGTATCCCTCAGGCTTGGTTGACGACTAGCTATCGTTTTTAATCTAGGTTGATATTATTGAGCTGGACATTCAGATCGTTGTCATTCTTTATTGGGGGCGATCAATAAAAAACCGGCTGTTTGCTAAATTAAGCATTTGAATAAAAGTAATTCGATGATTGTGCAATGAGAATCTTGATTGTTTAGCCTAGCAAGTTAAGGCGTTTCGGTTGATCCTCAGCTTGTCGAAGGATGAGCGGGAACACCGAGGCATAGCCAACATTGCCGTTCATTCTTCGCAAGCCCAGCACGAAGGGCTTGAGTAGCAAGCAAGATTTTTGAGTTGGTATGCTTAGTTACTTTTGTTTGGGTGCTTAGGATTTCACGAAATCCACTAAAAATAAAAAACCCGCTCACCTACAACGATGAGCGGGTTTTTTAATGTCTCATGGAACAGTTTAATCGTAAGCACTGATTTACCACGCCTGTTATCAATCACTGAAAGAGACAAAGCCTGCATTATCTAGGCCGTTATTGATCGGTCACGGGGTGATCGACGCCGCTATGAACGGGGCGCTAAACAAGAGCTGGTTCAGAGTTGCTTGCGGTTTGATGAGGCGCTTACATAGAATCATGCCCACTGAACCTGAATTACAACAGATTTTAATTACTGCCGCTAAAGGCCCACAATCAGCTACCAGTTTAATTCAACATATTACAACTGATCGACAGCCGTATGTGTTTAGGGGATTAGTTTGGTTGGTCAAGCTTGGAATTTTGAAAGTCGTGATATAAACAGAAAGATATTTTCGTTTTAAATAACGGAAGTCACGAATGCTTAGCAACGATGAGTTAAGTAACTTTTGCAAATTTTTGAGACTGATTTACAACACAGGATGACAGGCAACAATGGGTGTACAGGAAAACTTTGAACAGTTACCGTTAAAAGAATTTACCGAAAAAGCTTACTTGGATTATTCCATGTATGTGATTTTGGATCGGGCTTTGCCACATATTGGCGATGGCTTAAAACCAGTGCAACGGCGGATTGTTTATGCGATGTCGGAGCTGGGGTTAACCGCATTAGCCAAGTACAAAAAATCCGCGCGTACCGTCGGTGACGTGTTAGGTAAGTACCATCCCCACGGCGATTCGGCTTGTTACGAAGCGATGGTATTGATGGCGCAGAATTTTTCCTATCGCTATCCCTTAATTGACGGCCAAGGTAACTGGGGTTCGCCGGATGATCCTAAATCGTTTGCGGCGATGCGTTATACCGAATCGCGTTTGACCGCTTATGCGCAAACCTTATTAAATGAATTGGGCCAAGGTACGGTTGATTGGACTGATAATTTCGATGGCACTTTAAAAGAACCCAGTTTGTTACCGGCGCGCTTGCCGAATGTGTTGTTAAACGGCACGATGGGGATTGCGGTGGGGATGGCGACTGATATTCCGCCGCATAATCTGCGTGAAGTCGCGAGTGCTTGTTTGCAGTTGTTAGATGATCCTGAAACCCCGTTAGAAAACCTT
>JBJSYX010000271.1:0-5029 GCA_046090005.1 Methylomonas sp.
ATTGGTTGACGACAATGCCTTCGACTTGCAGGTTTTCGTTATGATCGGCTTTGACTTCGGCGATCGCGTTCATCAAGGTGTATAAGGCTTCACGAGCGAAGGTGTCGCAGTCGAAGGGGATTAAGCAGCGTTCGGCGGCGATTAAGGCAGATTGGCTGTAAAAATTTAGAACCGGCGGGGTGTCGATATAAATGCGCTCAAAACCTTCCAGTTTCTCTAACGCTTCTTTTAATTTGAAAATTTTGTAACGCGATTCCAAGCGGCTTTGCAGGGCTTCCAAGTCTGGATGTGAGGCAATCACATAGAGGTTTGGAAATTGGGTTTCGTGAATAATACTGGTTAAACCTTCTTTACCGCTGCCAAATAAACCAAGCCCTAAATTATCTTTAAAGAAGTGGGCGATGGTTTTATCGGAATCCGATACTTTGCTCCCCAGTAAATACTGAGTGGAATTGCCTTGGACGTCGAGGTCAATCACCAGGGTTTTTTTGCCTTCAACTGCGCTGATAGCGGCCAGATTACAGGTTATGGTGGATTTACCGACACCGCCTTTCTGATTAAAAATCACCCTGCGCATAATTGCCCTCGAAACTTAAAATATAAAAGCCGACATTATAAGGTTAATGCTTGCAATATCAAAAACGTGTAAAACTTTGGCCTTGGCAATCGGGGCAAACGGGAATCAGGCTGCTGGATTTAAAGGCGATGTGTTTACCGCAATTGTCGCAAGCTAAGGTGCCGGGGCCAGTGATTTCGCCGCTTTTGTAAGGATGATATTGTTTGGCGTCGAGTTCTAAAGCCGCTAGTTTGACGCGGGTTTTGTCGGCCACGTCGATAAAGGCGTCAAGGGCGAAATTTTCCAGTAGATCGATGTCAAATTTCAGCCATTCAGACAGAGAATTGTTTTCTTCTGCCAAGCTTGGGCTTTGGGCGGCATGTTCAACGTCACGCATCACAAACTCGGCGACTTTATGAATTTCTTCTTGGGTAATGTTGCCGAGTTCGTGGGTTTTACGTTTGGCTTGTTCCAGTGCGTCGCCAATGTTATGCAAGGTATCGTCCATTGCCTCGTAAAGAAAGCCGATGATGTCGTCGTAGGCTTCGGTGGATTTGTTTTTACTCATGATTTCTCCGTGGTAATTCACGCTTTAGATTTAAGCGCCTCTAAGGTATTCTAGCGCCTTTTTACGATAAAAGACGAGCAGGATGGAAGAGCTATACAACCCGCAGACGATAGAGCAAAAAATTCAGGCAAATTGGGAAACCTCGGGCGTTTTCCGTGCGGTCGAGAATACCGGCAAGCCGAAATACTACTGTTTATCGATGTTTCCTTATCCCAGTGGCAAGTTGCACATGGGGCATGTTCGTAACTACACGATTGGCGATGTGATTAGCCGTTTCCAACGGATGCAGGGTAAACATGTATTACAACCAATGGGTTGGGATGCGTTTGGTTTACCGGCTGAAAATGCGGCGATGCAAAATGGCGTACATCCTGCCGATTGGACTTATTCCAATATCGATTACATGCGCGAGCAGTTGAAACGCTTGGGTTTTGGGTACGACTGGAGCCGCGAACTAGCGACTTGTGATCCTGATTATTACCGTTGGGAACAATGGTTTTTCTTGCGCTTGCTGGAAAAAGGCTTGGTTTACAAAAAAACCGCGCCGGTTAACTGGTGTCCACATGACCAAACCGTATTAGCCAATGAGCAGGTGATTGATGGTTGCTGCTGGCGCTGTGATACTCAAGTTGAGAAAAAAGAAATCTCACAGTGGTTTTTGAAAATCACTGCTTATGCTGATGAATTATTAACCTCATTAGATACTTTGCCCGGCTGGCCTGAGCAAGTTCGCACCATGCAAGCCAATTGGATTGGTCGCTCGGAAGGGGTGGAAATGGATTTTGCGGTGGCGGATTTTGAGGCGCCAATTCGCATTTACACTACTCGTCCTGATACCGTGATGGGGGTGACCTATGTTGCGGTTGCCGCTGAACATCCGGTGGCGTTAAAAGCCGCTGAAACCAATGCCAATGTCGCGGCATTTATCGAATCCTGCAAGCTGATGGAAACCTCCGAAGCGGCCATGGAAACCATGGAAAAACGCGGCATTGATTCGGGTTACCAAGCCGTGCATCCGTTGACAGGCGAATTAGTGCCGGTTTGGATTGCCAACTTTGTGTTGATGAATTACGGCACAGGGGCGGTGATGTCGGTGCCAGCGCATGATCAACGCGATTATGAATTTGCTAAAAAATATGGCATTGCGATTAAAGCGGTGATTGCTGCGGTTGATGGCGCTAACGATGAGATTGCTGAAAAAGCCTTTACCGACAAAGGTGTGTTGAAAAATTCCGCGCAATTTGATGGTTTGAATTTTAGCCAGGCGTTTGATGCAATTGCGAAAACCTTGTCCGAACAAGGCAAAGGCGAACGCAAAACCAATTTCCGTTTGCGGGATTGGGGTGTCTCTCGTCAGCGTTATTGGGGCGCACCAATTCCGGTGATTTATTGCGACGATTGCGGCACGGTGCCGGTGCCAGATAGCCAATTGCCAGTGACTTTGCCACGCGATGTGGTGTTAGACGGTTCGCAATCGCCATTGGCAGCCCATCCGACTTTTCCTCATGCTGATTGCCCAAGTTGTGGTAAAGCGGCACGTCGCGAAACTGATACCTTTGATACTTTTATGGAATCGTCTTGGTATTTCGCCCGTTATGCCAGCCACGATGCGTCCACTTCAATGTTGGATCAACGCGCTAGTTATTGGCTGCCTGTTGATCATTATATTGGCGGGATTGAGCACGCGATTTTGCATTTATTGTATGCACGTTTCTTCACCAAATTAATGCGTGACGAAGGCTTGGTGACTTGTGATGAGCCGTTCAAAAACCTGCTGACTCAAGGTATGGTGGTTGCGGAAACTTTCTATCAAACCGAAGACAACGGCCATAAAAAATATTTCAACCTGACCCAAATTGATGTCGAGCGTGATGCTAAAGGCAAAATCATTGCCGCTAAATCATTAGCCGATGGTTCACCGGTGACAGTGGGTGCGGTGGAAAAAATGTCCAAGTCAAAAAACAATGGTGTTGATCCACAAGTGTTGATTGATAAATACGGTGCTGACACGGTGCGTTTGTACACCATGTTTACCTCACCGCCAGAGCAATCATTGGAGTGGAATGATGCCGGTGTGGAAGGCGCTTCGCGGTTCTTGAAACGTTTATGGCGTCAGGTGTTTTTGCATATTGAAGCGGGTTTGCCAGAACAAGCGTTGGATGTTGGCGCGTTAAACGATGGTCAAAAAGCGTTGCGTCGTCAATTGCATCAAGCCTTGCAAAAAGTCACTGATGACATGGCGCGTCGTCATACCTTTAACACCGCTATCGCTGCCAATATGGAGCTGATTAATGCCTTGAACAAATTTGAGGATGATTCAACCAACGGTCGTGCGGTGCGTCAAGAGGCCTTGGAAAGCATTGTTTTGATGTTGTCGCCGATTATTCCTCATGCTTGTCAGCAGTTGTGGAATGAGCTGGGTCACAATGACGACATCGTCACTGCCGCTTGGCCGGTGGTGGATGAATCGGCTTTGGTCCAAGATGCGATTGAAATGGTGGTGCAGGTTAACGGTAAATTGCGCGGCAAATTTTCGGTAGCAGCGACGGCTTCTAAAGCAGAAGTCGAAGCCTTGGTGTTAGCGGATGAAAACGTACAACGCTACATCGATGGTAATCCAATTAAAAAGCTGATTGTCGTGCCACAAAAGCTAGTAAATATCGTTGTTTAATTGAGAGACATGATGAGACAAATTCGCGTCTGTGTTTTATTAGTGATTTGCCTGATGTTAAGCGCGTGTGGCTATCATTTGCGTGGTTCGGTGGATATGCCGGAATCGCTAAAAAACATTTATCTGTTTAGTGCCAGTAGTATGTTGCAGACTGAAATTCAAGGGATGCTCAAATCAGCAAAAGGCAAAATTGCTACTTCACCAAATGAAGCCAGTTTAGTGGTGAAAGTGCTAAAAGAAGATATGAGAACGCGGATTCTGTCGATTGGTTCTGCCGGTAAATCCAGCGAATCGGAACTGAATTATTATTTGCGATTTCAGTTCTATGACAATCAAGAAAACGAGTTGATGGAAGAGCAAACTATTGAAATCGCTCGTGAATACTTCAATGACCAAACGGCGGTTTTAGCGAAAAGCAACGAAGAGCAATTGATTCGCAAGGAAATTTATAAGCAATCTGCGCGGATGTTAATCGCTAGAGCTAAGGTTGCGGTTGATCAAATCAAGAAATAAACATGCGGCTTAAAGTTGAGCAACTGGCGGCCGCCCTGAAAAAGTCGTTGTTACCCGTTTATCTTGTAACAGGCGATGAACCTTTGCAAACCGGCGAGGCGGCTGATGAAATTCGATTAGCCGTCAAGCAAGCCGGTTACACCACGCGTGAAGTGATTGCCATTGATACCGGCAATGAATGGCCGCAATTAAGCACTGAAGCCGATTCTTTATCGATTTTTGCCGATAAAAAACTGATTGATTTGCGTCTGCCTTCAGGAAAGGCGGGGTTAGAGGGTAGTAAGACTTTAGTCGCTTACTGTCAAAACCTTCCCCCCGACACTATTTTATTAATCAGTAGTGCTAAATTGGATAGCGCTTCACAAAAATCACAATGGTTTCAAGCCTTGGACGCAGTGGGGGCGATTATTCAGGTTTGGCCTTTGCAAGGCGCTGATTGATTGGCTTGGTTGCAGCGACGTGCGGCTAAAAAAGCGATGTCGTTTGATGATGAGGCGTTGAAAAGCTTGGCAGCGCGCATTGAAGGGAATTTATTGGCCGCTGCTCAAGAAATTGAAAAGTTGTATATCTTGCATGGCGCAAGTCGTATTAGCAAAGCGATGATTGAGGATCAGGTTGCTGACAGTTCTCGGTTTGATGTGTTTAAACTCAGTGATGCTTTGTTACAAGGCAAATTGAATCGAGCGGTGAAAATTCTTAATGGTTTAAAAGCCGAAGGGAT